>JBDLTI010000023.1:0-27512 GCA_039805865.1 Pseudomonadota bacterium
GTTCCTGATTGTCTCGAACATGCAAGTAGCTGACCCGAAGCACATCATCGGTGGCAACCAGCGTGTGGTGCGCCCACGTCTTTCTGACGCCCGTTTCTTCTTCACGCAGGATCGCAAAGAACCCCTCGCTTCGCGTATCGCCAAGCTGGGCAACGTGGTCTATCACAACAAACTGGGCACGCAGCTTGATCGTCTGCTGCGCGTCCAGAATCTGGCCACGCAGATCGGCAATGCCATTGGCGCCGATACCACGCACGTGGCACGTGCTGCCGAGCTGGCCAAGGCCGACCTCGTGACCGATATGGTTGGCGAGTTCCCGGAGCTGCAAGGCATTATGGGCCGCTACTACGCCAAGCATGACGGCGAAGCCAATGATGTCGCTGAAGCGATTGCCGATCACTACCGCCCACGCTTTGCAGGTGATGAACTGCCCAGCAACAACGTGGGTTGTGCCGTAGCGCTGGCCGACAAGCTAGATACGCTGGTCGCTTTCTTCGGCATCGGTGAAAAACCTACCGGTGACCGAGACCCCTTCGGTCTGCGCCGCGCCGCACTGGGCGTACTGCGCCTCCTGATGGAACGCCAATTGCCGCTGGAGTTGCCGCAACTGATTCAATGGTCAGCCGGCACCTTCCCTGCGGGAACTCTGCAAGCTGATTTCGAACCGGCACTCCTGAGCTTCATTACAGATCGCCTGCGCAACTTGCTCAAGGATCAGGGCGAGCCTCAGGATGTCGTGGAGGCCGTCCTCGCTATCAACCCGGCGCGTATCGATCGTGTGCCGGCTCGCCTCGCTGCTGTCCGCGAGTTCTCGGCTCAGCCGGATGCGCTGGCCCTCGCCGCTGCCAACAAACGTATCGGCAATCTGCTCAAGAAGGTAGATGATGTAATGGCACTGGGCGCGCCAAGTGCTTCGCTGTTAACAGAAGCACCGGAAAAAGCCCTGTTTGATCAGGTCACTGCTCTGGCACCAACGATTGACGATGCCATGCGCGCCGAAGCCTATACCGATGCCCTAATGGCGCTGGCTAAAGTGCGCGCCAGCGTCGATGCCTTCTTCGAAGACGTGATGGTGATGGCGGAAGACCCTAAAGTGCGCCAGAACCGCCTGGCTTTGCTGAAGACGCTCTCTGCCCAGATGAACGCCGTGGCGGACATCGCTCGCCTGGCTGTTTGAACGGACTCTCATCATGAAGCTGATTATTCTCGATCGTGATGGCGTCATCAACGTCGACTCGGCGCTGTACATCAAGTCGCCGGCAGAGTGGAAGCCGATCGAGGGCAGCCTCGAGGCAATAGCCCGTCTGAACCAATCAGGCTACCGTGTTGTGGTCGCGACGAACCAATCCGGCATCGGCCGTGGCTTGTTCGACATGGATACGCTCAATGCAATGCACGAAAAGATGCATAAGTGTCTGGCTGCCGTAGGTGGCCGCGTTGATGCCATTTTCTATTGCCCACATACGGCCGATGAAAAGTGTGACTGTCGGAAACCAAAACCCGGCATGTTCGAACGTATTGCCAAGGTCTACAACATCGACCTGAGAGGTGTACCTACAATCGGAGATTCGCTACGCGATCTTCAAGCAGGTAGTGCTGCAGGATGCACACCGTTTCTGGTACGCACGGGCAAAGGTGAAAAGACGGCGGCTGAAGGTGGCTTGCCTGAGGGCACAACCATTCATGCCAACCTAGCGGCCGCTGTTGATGCGCTGCTCGGCAAGCCATCGAAAAAAGACTAAGTAGTTGCCGTGACTGCACTACGCTCTGCGCTTTTTACGCTCATCCTGGCTGGCTGGACCGTCTTCTGCGGCACGCTGGTTTTGTGTACCTACGTCTTACCAGAAGCCACTCGCTTCAAAAGCTGTTATGCCATTTGCCAGATGTGGCGCTACGGCTTTATGGCCATGTGCCATATCGTTCTGGGCATACGCTGCCAGATTGAGGGGCGAGAAAACATTAGCGCAGCACCCGCGATTTATCTCGTTAAACACCAATCCGCTTGGGAAACCATCGCGCTCCAGATCTGGACACCTCCCGCCATTTTTGTCCTCAAACGCGAACTGCTGGCCATCCCTTTCTTTGGCTGGGCACTTTGGGGTCTGCGCATGATCTGGATTGATCGTAGTGCCGGTAAGGCGGCACTCGAAAAGATTGTGACTCAAGGTCAAAAACGTCTCGGCCAAGGATTATCGATCATCATTTTTCCGGAAGGCACGCGTGTGGCCCCTGGAAAAATGGGCAAGTTCAAATTAGGTGGCGCACGTCTGGCGGTGCGAACCGGCGCGCCTGTTATTCCTGTTGCACACAACGCTGGTGAGCTCTGGCCGCGGAATGCATTCATCAAGAAATGCGGCACGATTACCGTGCGTTTCGGACCCGCCATTGATCCGGCCGGCCTGACGGAGATCGAACTCAACGAACGAGTAGAAACCTGGATTCGAGAGGCCATGCGTGAACTACCTGCTGTTCGGCACTGAACCCAAGCCCAGCGAACAGGAACACAGCATCACCCTGTCTGACCGCATTCTTCCCTACACGATCAAGCGTACCCCCCGACGCAGACTGAGCATGACGATTGACCATCGCGGCCTACGCGTTCTTGGTCCGATGAACTTATCGTTGCGCCAGACAGAATCACTCATCCTGACGCACGAACACTGGGTGATTCAGAAACTTGACGAGTGGCGCCCCGAGCGTTTGAACAGCTGCTGGTCGATTCATGGCGATACCCCGCTACCGATTTTTGGCGTGCCTTACGCCGTTCGGACGGCACACCACGCCGCGCGCAGCCCCCGGATCGAGCGCCTAGAAAATGCGCTGCTCCTGCATACATCAGACCCTAACAATACGGCACGCAGCCATAAGTCACTTGTGCAATGGTTGCGACTTGAAGCCCTCGCCTACTTCGAGTCACGCATCAATGAGTTGGCGCCGCGTATGGATGTGCGCATCTCCGCGTTGTCTCTCTCTCAGGCTCGAACGCGTTGGGGTAGCTGCACCAGTCATGGCCATATCCGTCTGAACTGGCGTCTCGTTCACCTGCCCCACGACCTGGTAGAGTATGTGATTGTGCATGAGCTGGCTCATTTGAAAGAAATGAATCACAGTCCACGTTTCTGGGCCGTCGTGGAATCCATTTACCCCGAGCACAAGGCCGCACGAAAAGCGTTGCGCAGCCGCATAGCCACGCTGCCGCTCATTGAGCTGGCTTGATTAGCGTTTGACCTGATCTTGCGTTGCAAGCTCTGCGACGATATCTTCACGCACGATATTAATGGCCGCACGCAAATCATAGTAGGCAGTACGATTACCCGTAGGCACCCACAACGTACGCACTTTATCTTTAAGCTGATCAATGCGAAACAACATGTCTGCTTTGACACCACCAGCTCCCTGCCGGAACATGGAAATCTCGGTCTCCATCAACCGAAGATCGTTATAACAAGACTCCATACTTAGCATAGCGTGCGTTTTGCGATAGCTCGGCCAGAAGCCAATTACAGGAATAACGATGGCGCCAACGGCAATTAAATAAAACCAGACTTCATCAAACAGGCTAGCTACCCAGAAAGGCACGTAGCCCCAGAGAAACGGGGACCCCTCTTTGAAAAAACGTCGTGCGACGTCACTCTCTGGAATCCGCGTATCCATGTATGTTGGAAATTTACCTGGTGAAAAATAGGAAACCCGTTTGCGTTCAAAGTCGTCGGTCGCTTCCATAAACAGCAACTGCAGGGCCGGATGCATCGTCTCTTTTGTGAGAATGTCCAGAGTTGTTGCAATCATGTGCACATCTTGTTTAGGCACGATGGGATGCAAATTAAAGGTTCCCGCCGGCAAAATAACTGGATCCAGATACTGGAATCGCTTGGCGTAAGCCGTAGCAAGGGTGAAGTTGTAAATTTGTACGCCAGGATATTGAGCAATCTCCTGAACATTCTTAGAGGCCATGGCCCCCAATAAAAAGATGGCATCAATCTTATGGTCTTTAAATGCGGCAACCGAATCTTTGGTGCCCATTGCCAGAAAATTGTCAGAATCTGTATTGACGCCCTGGGCATGCAACAGCTGTTGCACCAAGGCGCGTGTGCTGCTTCCCGGGATGTTGATCGACACCCGCTTGCCCTGCAAAAATTTATTGAGATCTTGATCAACACCTTCTGCCCGATAATGAAACAACCAAAGCGGTTGATAAACCACTGAACCTAAGGAAAGAAAATGACGGGCTTCTTCGGGGAGCGTCATACCGCCCTGAGAAAACGCCGCATCCACCTTATCTTCTGCCAACAAGGTCAAGTTCTCTTCTGCGCCTTTAGACTCTACCAACTTTAAATCGACGCCGTGCTGACGGAAAAAATCCTGATAGCGTTGACCAATAACATCAGCCGTAGAGTGATACTGCCCCGTGGCAATAGTCAGTGATTTAGGTGGCATCGGACGGACGATATAGAGGAAGGCAAGCACCAAGAGCAGCCCGGGCAGAATATACAACCAGTTGCTCAGCAAAAACGACCAGAAAGCGAGCAGCTCTTCACTCAATACAGCCCGAAAATTGCCTGGCGCTTTCGGTGGCATTTTTTTGTTATTAATGGGATCCATCGCGTTGGCTCAACGTAGTTAGTGATGATTTAGCGAATGAATCGCTAGTCCTTCAAGCGTCAGTGCTTCAACGACCCGAGCATTGGCCCCTAGCACAGCTTGCAATTGCTCGGCATTTCCACCTGTGATTAACCACGGTGTATTTTCGTCCAAACGCTGCGCCATACGCTCAATAGCCCCACAGGTTGCGTCAATCGCACCACTGGCAATGGCGTCATCCGTGTTATCCGCAACCGCAGGTGCCGCACAGTAACATCCTTTTGCCGCAGGCAGGCGGGCGGTACGTTGGTGCAGCGATTGGGCCATTAAGTCCAGCCCCGGCATGATTAACCCACCGCGATAACAGGCTGCGCCCAACCTAGACGTATCAATCAGATCAATGGTCGTCGCCGTTCCGGCAGACACGACAAGACAAGGCTGCTTAACCAGCCCCCATGCGCCAATGGCGGCTGCCCACCGATCAACGCCCAGCGTTTGTGGTGTTGCATACAGGTTGTGCAGGTCACCCGCCCGGCCAGTGACCTGAAACCTTTTCGGCATTGAAGTCAGCGCAGACAGCTGCATAAACACTTTCGCTTCTAGCTCATCCCCGACAACACTGGCAAACAAGATTTCATCAATTGACACCGACTGCAACGCTCGTGCCCATGCAGAGATCGACGCATCTTCATAAGACACTGCGCCTTTTTGCGACAACCGGCTAACCTCTGAAAGCGCGCCCGAAGCGATTGCCCACTTCAGACGTGTGTTGCCGAAATCCAGTAGTAGATGCATTTCAGGACTATACCTTGCGCAGGCTGACATCACCCGAAACAATCCGGTTCATGCCTGATGCCGTTTCGATGCAAAGTGCGCCATCGGCATCAACGCCTCGACAGATGCCTTCTTGCAACACATCGGTTTGTTCGTAAATTCTCACGAGGCGGTTCTGCCAGAGATCGGCTGCATTCCATTCTCCACAAAACGCAGCAAAACCTTGCTCCCCGAATAAGGACAAATCGGCAAACAATTGATCAAGCACTGCATCCAACACGCGCTCTGATGACACACGGTCAAGCCAAAATTCAGAGAGCGACCCTACCGGCTGATCTCGCACCTGCTGCTTGATTGCAGCGCTATCACCACAGTTCAAACCAATCCCTATGACAACAGCCAATTCTTTAACGCCATGAGCACCTGAACGCAGCGCAGACTCGACAAGCACGCCACCCACTTTGGCATAGCTATCGTCTGTACGGGCAAGCAGCAGATCATTGGGCCACTTGAGGCCTAATTTAACGCCACTCACTTGCCCGACCGACAGCGCAGATAACGCACGAACCACAGACAAACCCACCACAAGCGGCAAACCTGTTAGCCGTGCCGGGTCTGGCTTAAAGGTCCATAGCAGAGAAAATGTCAGACTTTCGCCTGGCGCCGCCAACCACTCACGGCCACGTCGACCACGCCCAGCCATTTGCTCACGTGCAACGAATACCGAACCCGGCGACGCCCCGGCGTCTGCCGCATCCAGCAGCAAACGATTGGTCGAATCACACAAATCAAATCGTGTGATCTTTAATGTGGGTTGGGTTTGCGGCGGGTTCTTCATCAAGCTTCAGTTCCTGGATCTTGCGCGTAATTGTATTACGCCCAATGCCCAACAGCTGCGCCGCTTCGATGCGTCGACCGCCGGTATGGCGCAAAGCGCGCTGAATCAACGTGCGTTCGAAGGCTTCCATCAGCCGCTCGTGAATCCCTTCGTCATTCCCTGCTTCGCTAACAGAGTTGACCAAAAGATTATCTACCGCTTCAGCAAGCGCTGCGGTCCAGTTACCGGCATTTAGCAAGGGCAACAGGACTTTCGGGCTTGCCAAGACCGGTTCTGTGTCCGGCTGTTTTGCCAAAGCCGGCCCCTCTCTTAATTCTGGCGGCAAATCGTTCAAGTCAACTGTTTGACCGGGCGCCATCACTGTGAGCCAGTGGCATAGATTTTCTAGCTGACGCACATTGCCCGGAAAAGGCAATGAACTCAGGTAAGCCATCGCCGCAGGCGTTAATTGTTTTGGCTCGCCACCCAGTTCTTTAGCACTGCGCGCTAGAAAGTGCTCTGCCAGTTCCGGAATATCTTCCCGACGCTCTTTAAGCGAGGGCAAGCGCAAACGAATCACGTTGAGACGATGGAACAAGTCTTCCCGAAACAGCCCCTGACGCACACGCTCTTCAAGATTCTGATGCGTCGCGGCGATCACGCGAACATTTGATTTGATCGACTGATGTCCACCCACGCGGTAATAGTGCCCATCCGATAACACCCGTAACAGACGCGTCTGCAGTTCGGAAGGCATGTCCCCGATTTCATCAAGGAACAGGGTGCCGCCATCCGCCTCTTCGAAGCGGCCTCGGCGCTGTGTCGCCGCGCCGGTAAATGCACCGCGTTCGTGTCCAAATAATTCTGATTCAAGTAGATCTTTAGGGATAGCCGCCGTATTAATTGCAATGAAGGATTTGTTGGCGCGCGGGCTGTGACGATGCAGTGCCCGGGCAACCAATTCCTTACCCGACCCAGACTCACCGGTAATCAAAACGGTCGCGCTGGAACTCGATAGTCTGCCGATCGCTCGAAACACTTCCTGCATGGCGGGCGCATGGCCCTGAATTTCGGGCACGCCACTCTCTGCATCACTTAATGCAGCCATTGGTTTTGCAGACTGTGCCATCGCCCGTTGTATCAACGCTAAGGCCTGATCGATATCAAATGGTTTGGCCAGATATTCAAAGGCGCCGCCCTGAAAAGCCGCTACCGCACTTTCGAGATCAGAGTAAGCCGTCATGATGATGACGGGCAGCTCAGGCAAGAGTGTCTTGATGCGCGCCAGAAGATCCAAACCCGAAGGGCCCGGCATACGGATATCCGAGATCAGCACTTGCGGCGGCAGATCGCCTGCATCCAAGGCATTAATCACATCATTGGCATGATCAAAACTACGTTGAGAAATGCCTGCGCGACCCAGTGCTTTTTCAAGCACCCAGCGAATAGACTGGTCATCATCAACAATCCATACGGACTTCATGTGTTCTATCTCCAGGAGATGCCAGCCAGGGACCCGCCCAAGCTAACTCTATTTTCGTCTCCAGATACAGAGCAATTACTGTGCCGGTTTTTTCTAAAACATTGCATGCGTTTCATTCTATCGCTTTAAATTACCGGCAAACGGATAATGAATTGTGTATGGCCAAGACGGCTCTCACACTCAATCGTACCCTGATGTTGCTGGATAAAGCTTTGAGCGATCGTGAGCCCCAATCCGGTACCGCCTTCTCGACCGGATACCAGAGGATAGAACATACGGTCCAGAATCGTTCGCGGGATGCCGGGGCCGTTATCGATGACCTGAATTTCAATCGCCAGCTTCCAACGATGCTTGAGCAAAGTCACCTGACGAACCGCCCGCGTGCGCAGGGTGATTTGTCCACCATGCCCCGGGCTGGCCGCCATGGCCTGCGCCGCGTTGCGTGCAATATTCAGCACCGCCTGAATCAGTTGCTCACGATCCGCCGTGATTTCTGGCAGACTGGTATCGTAGTCTCGACGGACGGTGAGCGTTTTAGGAAACTCGGCAAGCACAAGACTACGCACGCGCTCTAGGATTTCGTGAATATTGGTCGGCGATGGCTGCATGCCCTGATGCGGCTGCAGCAAGCGTTGCATCAAATCCTGCAGGCGATCAGTTTCCTTAATAATGACCTGCGTGTATTCACGCAGCGCCGGGTTGGGCAATTCGTGCTCGAGCAGCTGGGCAGCGCCCCGAATACCCCCCAGCGGGTTTTTAATTTCGTGTGCCAGATTGCGCATGAGTTCGCGATGACGCAGTTGTAGCTCAATGAGCCGCTCTTCCCGACGCGCCCGCAGCTGTTCATCGACCGGGCGCAGTTCAATCAATAGCCCACCATCATCGTCTTCCAGTGGTGTCACCGTGGCATCGACATGGAGCACTGCATCACCGCGTTCGATCTGGATATTCTGGCCGCTATAGCCCCACTTATTACTCAACGACTTCATGATCGCGCTGACAAGCTCGGAGGTCACGCCGATGACCTGAAACAGCTCACGCCCTAGCGCAGCACGCTGACTGATGCGCAGCAGATTTTCTGCCGCAGGATTCAGATAAACAATATGCTGCGACCGATCCAATACCACAGCGGCCGAAGACAAGAGCTCAAGGCCGGCATATTTAACAGGAGTCATCAGTGGCTGTTTATCGTTCATGGTCTAGCCCGTTTTCATCCGCTGAAAACAAAAGAGGGACGGCGAACCGTCCCTCTCTGTTTGCGTTCGCCTTGAGTGGCTCTGCAAAATTACTCGAAGTCGATTAGCACGAGTAGTACAGTTCGAACTCAACTGGGTGCGTTGTCATACGTACCTTGTTGACTTCTTCCATCTTCAACTCGATAAACGAATCAATCCAGTCCTTCGAGAAGACACCACCGCGAGTCAGGAACTCGTGGTCGGCCTTCAGTGCTTCCAGCGCTTCGTCCAGGCTGGCACACACGGTCGGGATCAATGCATCTTCTTCTGGTGGCAGATCGTACAGATTCTTATCTGCTGGATCGCCTGGGTGGATCTTGTTCTGGATACCATCCAGACCGGCCATCATCAGAGCAGCGAAGGCCAGGTACGGGTTAGCGATCGGATCCGGGAAACGGGTTTCGATACGGCGCGCCTTGGTCGAAGCCACGAACGGGATGCGAATCGAAGCGGAACGATTCTTAGCCGAGTAAGCCAGCTTCACCGGTGCTTCGTAATGCGGTACCAGACGCTTGTACGAGTTCGTACCCGGGTTGGTAATGGCGTTCAGTGCCTTGGCGTGCTTGATGATGCCACCGATGTAGTACAGCGCCATTTCCGAAAGACCAGCGTACTGATCACCGGCAAACAGGTTCTTGCCGTCTTTCCAGATCGACTGGTGAACGTGCATACCCGAACCGTTGTCACCAACGATTGGCTTCGGCATAAACGTTGCTGTCTTGCCGTATTGGTGCGCCACATTCAGCACCACATACTTCAGGATCTGAGTCTGGTCGGCACGACGTACCAGCGTATCAAACTTGGTACCGATTTCGTTCTGGCCAGCGGTTGCTACTTCATGGTGATGCACCTCAACCGGAACGCCACAGGCTTCCAGTGCATTACACATGGCTGTACGGACGTCGTTGAAGCTATCCACCGGGGCAACCGGGAAGTAGCCGCCCTTAACACCCGGACGGTGACCGGTGTTGCCACCTTCAATCTTGGCATCTGATGACCAAGCCGCTTCTTCCGAATAGATCTTCACGAAGGTGCCCGACATGTCGGTCTTCCATTCGACGGAGTCGAAAATGAAGAACTCTGGCTCTGGGCCAAAGTAAGCGGTGTCACCAATACCCGAGCTCTTCAGATAGGCTTCGGCGCGCTTGGCGATCGAACGTGGGTCACGGTCGTAACCCTTACCATCGGTTGGCTCGACTACGTCACACGACAGCACCAATGTCACTTCGTCATAGAACGGGTCGATATAGGCCGAAGCTGGATCCGGAATCAGCAGCATGTCGGAAGCCTGAATGCCCTTCCAACCCGCGATCGACGAACCATCAAACGCCTGACCTTCTTCAAATTTGTCTTCATCGAACTGGCTGACAGGTACACCAACGTGGTGCTCTTTACCGCGCGTATCGGTGAAACGGAAATCGATGTATTTAACGTCGTTGTCCTTAACCATCTTCAGGACGTCTTGCACTGTAGCCATAACAGCCATCTCCTAAAAGCGACCGCGCTGGGCGGCCTACACATATAGAAACAATAAAAAATCTTTGCCCTGCTTATAAAGCAGGATCTGTGCCAACAATGATACGACAACCGGCTGCAGAAAGCGCGCTTTTGGCGCAGCTTTCAACACACATGAAACAGCTGGTCGCCCTGAGCTGCACCAATTCGGTGCAAAAACAAGTCGGCCGCACCATTTCAAAGCGCACCATTCGGGTGCAAATAACGACTAGGGGCTCAAACGACGATAAACCACCCAGGCATCGAGCGGCAACTTCTCTTTCTGCGCCGCCACCTGCAAGGCTTTCACCCCTTGCTCAATCACAGCAGGCTCCGGATCAATGCTAGGTGCCGGCGGCAACATGATCTCAACCTCGACCCGACCATTTAGATAGTGTAACTGGACACGCTCGGGTGACCAGGCTGTATGAGCACCCCAGATGCGCTCGGCCGCCTGTTCGAGCCACTGCGCCAACGCCGCACGATCCAACGCGCCCTGATAGACCGATTCATCGGCCACCAGATCGTCTTCGGGATCAATATGTACCAGCATATCAAGGACTTCCGGGCAGTTCTCCCGTACTCGGCGACGCACCATCTCGGCAATACGATGCCCTTCTGAAACACTGATTCGGGGCGATACCAGCACATGGGCATCGACCAGAATTCGATCTGCCATGCGGCGCGTTCTGAGATCATGCAACCCGATAACGCCTGGTGTATCGTCGATAACATGGCGAATCGCATCGATTTCTTCAGCATTGGCGCCTTTATCAATCAGCTCTTCAAGCGCGCGATAGGAAAATTGCCAACCCATTTTGACGATCAGCGCCCCAACAATGGCTGCTGCCAATAGATCGGCGTAGACAAAACCCATCAAGCTCCCGCCAATACCAATCGCCACCACGAGCGATGAGGCTGCGTCAGAGCGCGAATGCCAGGCATTCGCCACCAACATGGCTGAGTTAGCTTTTTGAGCCACACGCAACATGTAGCGAAACAGCCACTCTTTAGACACAAGCGCTAGCAAAGCCACATAAAGCGCCATCGTCTCGACCGGCACAGCCGAATCAACGCTCATGGCCCGATCTGCTGCGGAATATAGAAACCCACCGCCAATGGCGAGCAACATTAATCCCAGTATCAGCGTGGCCAGCGTTTCCAGACGGGCATGTCCATACGGGTGATTGTCATCCGCCGCCCGCGCGCTGTGTCTCGCCACAAAAAGAACGAGGAAGTCCGATAGCAAATCGGAAAAAGAATGGAAACCATCCACCAACAGGCTGTGGGAATGGGAGAACCAGCCAACCATGATCTGCAACACGGATAAACCGATATTGACCCCCATGCTGACATTCACCGACCGACGCACCAGACGATTAGACGCAGCGTTTCCGTGCGTACCGGTTAACGCATCAATAAGCGCACTTTGATCATGCGTGTGCCCTGCGTGGTGATGCCCTAACGACATGGTGATCTCCAAGTAAAACAACCCGAGCGAGCCGCATAGATTCCGCTTGCTGCGGCGGCCGCGTATACTCGCCAGTTGAGTACTATTCTATCGCCAATCGTGCAGCCTCCGGGACTGCCCCTCTACCGGTTAACAAAAGATTCATCATGAGCCGAATCAACGACATTCTGACCAAGGCACAACAGCGTGCCGAACAACAGGGCTTTAACTACAGTGGCGACGTAACGCCACAGGAAGCGTTAACGCTGCTCCAGGAAGCCCCCGGCACTGTACTCGTCGATGTCCGCACCCGCGCCGAATGGGATTGGGTCGGCCGAGTACCCGGCGCGATCGAAATCGACTGGGTGCAATACCCGGAAATGTCCCGCAACCAGCAGTTCATCAGTGAACTGCAACGCCAGGTCGCCCAGGATGCCACGATTCTATTTCTGTGCCGCAGCGGTGTCCGCTCGCGCAGTGCGGCCAGTGCGGCCCTGGATGCCGGCTTTACAGCGGCCTACAATATTCTGGAAGGCTTTGAAGGCGATAAAGATGCCAACAACCACCGCGGCAATCTCGGTGGTTGGCGTTTCCACGGCCTTCCCTGGTACCAGGGCTAAGGGCGTCACACATGTTGTCATTTGAAGACTACCGCGATCTCACAGACGAAGCCTGCCAGGAACGCATTCACGCCGCCCGCAAACAATTAGGCGCCCGCGCGGTTCTGCTATGTCACCACTATCAGCGCGCTGATGTGTACCAGCATGCCGATCTGACCGGCGACTCTCTCAAGCTATCGCGTCTGGCCAGCCAGACGGATGCCGAATACATTGTGTTCTGCGGCGTGCACTTCATGGCCGAAGTGGCCGACATGATGACCAAGCCCAACCAGACGGCCATTCTGCCCGATCTGGCGGCCGGTTGTTCGATGGCCGACATGGCCAACCTGACGAAAGTAGAACGCTGCTGGCGCGAGCTGACGGCAGCACTGGGCGAGGACCCGGTCAATCAGGTGACGCCCATCACCTATATTAATTCAGCCGCAGACCTTAAAGCTTTCTGCGGTGATCGTGGCGGCATTGTCTGCACCTCGTCGAATGCCCCCGTCATCCTGGATTGGGCGCTGGAACGCCGCTCTAAAATCCTGTTCTTCCCTGACCAGCATCTGGGTCGCTGGACAGGGCATCAGCGTGGCATCCCGCTCGATGAGATGGTGGTCTGGGATCCAGATCAGCCACGCGGAGGCCTGACCCAGGAACAGATTCGCAATGCCAAAATTCTGCTGTGGAAGGGTCATTGCTCGGTACACCAGATGTTCCAGCCGGCACACATCGAGGCCTTCCGCGCCAAGCACCCCGAGGGCAAAGTGATCTCTCACCCGGAGTGCTCGTTTGAAGTGTGTGCAGCATCCGATTACATTGGTTCTACCGAATATATCGTCAAGATCATCAAGGAAGCTCCCGCCGGCACGCGCTGGCTGGTTGGCACCGAGCTGAACCTGGTAGAACGTCTGGCCCGTGAAGTGGCACCGGAAGGCAAAGTCGTGCAATTCATGTCGCCCACGGTCTGCATGTGTTCGACCATGCAGCGGATTGATCCACAGCACCTGGCCTGGACCCTCGAAAACCTGGTGGCCGGCCATGTAGTGAACGCCATCCGCGTGCCGGAAAATCAAACCGCCGCGGCCAAGCTGGCCATGGAACGCATGCTCGAGGTTTCCTGACGACCCTTACGGTCGATGGGCACATCATGTCCGATACGCTGTCGCTGGTTACCTACAATATCCACAAGGGCTTCTCGCAGTTCAATCGCCGTCTGACGGTGCATGATCTGCGGGATCGCCTGCGGCACCTGAACCCGGATCTGGTGTTTCTGCAGGAAGTGCAAGGGTTGCACCAGCAGCATGCCCTCAAGCACGACAACTGGCCGGAACAACCGCAACATGAGTTCCTGGCTGACACCATCTGGCATGCCAGCTATGGTCAGAACGTACTTTATGACCACGGTCATCATGGCAACGCCATTCTCTCTCGCTACCCGATCGAGCGGAGCCACAACCAGGATGTCACCCATCTCAGTTTTGAACGCCGTGGCTTGCTACACACGCAAATCGAGTGGCAGGGGCAGATTGTGCACTGTGTGTGCGCGCACCTGTCGCTGCTGGCGCGTTCGCGCAAATGGCAAATGGCCGCGCTGGCCGAAGAGATCGATCGACTTGTGCCACATGACCAGCCGCTCATCATTGCCGGTGACTTCAACGACTGGCGCAACCATGCCAGTGAACATCTGGCCCGACGACTGGACATGGTGGAGGTGTTTGACACACTCTCGGGGAAACCGGCTCGCAGCTTTCCTGTGGCCATGCCGATGCTTCGGCTGGATCGCATCTACATCCGCGGCCTGAAAGCCGTACGCGCCGATGTGCATTTCGGCGCAGGTTGGTCGAAAATCTCCGATCACGCGGCGCTCCGTTGCGAGCTCACCCTGACGGGTTAATATGCACATCGGTGGCCGGCTGCTTAATGCCCTAAACGCCGCTCCCGTCATCCACGATGGCAACCGGCTGCGTCTGTTATTCAATGGCAACGAGTATTTTCCGGCATTGCTCACCGCAATATCAGCAGCACAACAGACCATACGGCTGGAAACCTATCTCTATGCCGACGATAACATCGGCAACGCAACAACCCGGGCTTTATGTGACGCAGCTCAACGCGGCGTGGATGTGCGACTCGTTGTTGACGGTTTTGGCGCACGCAACATCGACTTGCATCACCTGCCCCGCTTGCTGAAGGCGGGCGTAAAAGTTCGCATCTTTCGACCAGAGCAGCACCTCTGGCGGCACCTACTCTCGCGCAAGCGTACGCGCCTGCGGCGCATGCACCGGAAAATGGTACTCATCGATGGCCAGACGGCCTTTCTGGGCGGCATCAATATCATTGATGATGCCACCGGCAACAGCGGCAATACCCGTTTGGATTTTGCGCTGGAAATTACCGGGCCGATCCTGACTCAGATCGGCTATGCCATGGATCGACAATGGACAACCCTGTCTCGCGGTCCGTTTTATCGTCGCACGCTTTTTCAGCAAGCCAAACGCCCTGGCGCTACCCCAATCCACGCAGCGCCGGCAGGCGATATCTGTTGTGCGTTACTGCTGCGTGACAACCTCACGTATCGACGCAGCATCGAGCAGGCTTATATTGCCGCGATTCAAAGCGCCCGAGAACGCATCGTGCTGGCGATGGCCTATTTCATACCTAGCCGCCGCATCCTGAACACCCTACTCGAAGCGGCACAGCGGGGTGTCCATATCGATCTCATGCTGCAGGGCCAAGTTGAATACCGTCTCCAGCATTACGCCTCTCAATCGCTCTATCACCGCCTGCTGGGTGCGGGCATCCGTATTCACGAATACCAGCCCAGCCTCATGCACGCCAAAGTCGGCGTCATCGATGGTCAGTGGGGCACTTTGGGCTCCGCTAATCTGGATCCCTTTTCTTTACTGGTGGCGCGTGAAGCCAACCTGATTATTCACGACTCGGCCTTCTGTCAGGCACTTGAGCGAACACTCACAGATAACATCACTCAGCATTGCCGGGAAATCACGGCATCGGGTTGGGCCAGAAAATCGGGGCTTCACCGTGCTTTGCGCATCGTCAGTGCGCGCATCCTCTTTCGCCTACTGAGCCTGACGCGTTACGCCGACAACTATTGATAACCTTCGTATTCAATTGATCATATCGCCCGTGACATACATCACGGCCATATGAATCAATTCCAGAACGATGATTCCTACAAGAAATCGATAGGTCCATTTTTTAGCGAGTTCATGCATGGCAAAGCGCGCGCCAACATAGCCGCCGATCAAGCTTCCTAACGCCAACAACGCACCCAGCCTCCAATCGACATTACCATCTATAGCAAACACAACCAGAGACATCCCGCTAACAACCACAAGTATTAGATTCTTGTAGGCATTGGCGACCAGAAGCTGCATGCGCATCGACAGAATCAATACCATCAATAAATAGGTGGCGCCGTCCAGAACGATCAATCCCATCCAGACACCGACCAGAAGCAGATAGAGGCCGTCAAGAAAGCGGTATCGTTCGGGTTCGTTGAGCGTGGACTGCAAAGCCGTTTTGATTCGGGTGAATAGCAAAACGAGCGCAACCACCACGGCAATCGCAATCACACCATGCAGTTTTGAGGGATCAATGTGGTCCGCTATTTCTGCGCCGATCAAACAGCCGACCATCGGGGGAATACTCAGCTTGAGGGCTATTGCCCAACGTATTTTTCCCGCTTTGATAAAGGCATAAGTGGCAACCAAGGCCGCCAGCACAACCGGCAAACGGTTCGTGCCATTGGCTATGGCAGGTGGGACCCCCAGAAAAACCAGCAACGGCAATGTGACTGCCGACCCACTTGACGCCACGGTATTAAAGAAGCCACATAAAAACCCGGCGAATACGCATACCAATTCAATCGTCATGAGTTGGTGGCTCTCAATAGACTTATGTTCCAATTGGCTTCCGCCCAGGCCCACAAAATACGTTGGTCTGTCGTTTTGAGCGGCAGAGGCGGTGACTGCCCGAGAAAGGCCAGGGCCTGCCAGATTTGGGCGACCCGATCTGCTTCATGCGCTAAAGGGATGGCTTCTGCCCGTGTCTGTTTCGAAAGCTTTTCCCCCTCCCCGTTCTTCACAACCGGCAGATGCGCATAGGTAGGCACCACCCCACCGAGCGCATGAATGAGGGCAATCTGGCGGGGCGTCGAATCCAGGAGGTCCGCTCCACGAACGACATCAGTGACCCCCTGTGCCATATCATCCACCACCACGGCTAACTGATACGTAAAACAACCATCGGCACGTCGCAAAGGGAAGTCGCCGACATCGCGCTGCAGATCCTGCTGCTGAGCACCGCAGATCCGGTCTTCAAACCCGGTTATTCCTTGCGGCACCCGAAAACGCCAGGCAGCGCCCTCGGGCACCGGATCGCCCGGCGCCCAGTGGGCACAAGTTCCCGGATAGACAGTGCCATCGACGCCGGTTCGAACACCTGGTGCGCTAGCAATCTGACTACGGGTACAGGTACAGGGATACGCGCTGCCTGCTGATATCAAGCTTTCCAACGCTGCTTGGTAACACGCACTGCGCGAAGATTGATGAATGACCTCGCCATCCCATACAAACCCATACGCGGCCAGCGCGTTGACCTGCAATTCGGCCATGCCGGGCACTGTGCGTGGCGTGTCGACATCCTCTATCCTGAACAGCCACTGCCCTTTCACCACGATGGCATCGAGATAACTGCCCACAGCAGCCACCAATGAGCCAAAATGCAGCGGCCCCGTCGGCGAAGGCGCAAATCGGCCGATCGCCCCGGATGGTGTTGCCCCTTCAGAAAAGTTCATTATTTTCGAACAAAGCCTTCATAATCATTGAATGGATTGCATTCAAGCTTGGTGCAATCTATCGAAATGTCTTCATCCAACCTTCATTATTACCCTAATGCATTCAAACATACTTTCTAACGCCAGCGATACTCCCCGCTACACCACGCCCGCCATTGCCCTCCATTGGCTGATGGCATGGTTGGTGATTGCTACGTATTTTATCGGTCTCGGCATGGGCGAGATGCCCGTTGGCCCGGAGCGCATTCAAATGGTGGGCTGGCACAAATGGCTGGGAGTCACCGTGGCCTACGCCTGGGTGCTGCGCGTTTTCTGGCGCGCCACGCACCAAGCGCCGCCACAACCAACAGGCACCCCTGGCTGGCAGATCGGTGCATCCCATCTGGTGCACCTGTTGCTCTACATCCTGCTGATCGCCATTCCGCTAACCGGCTGGCTGATGAGCTCCGCAAAGGGCTTTACAACAAACTATTTCGGCCTGTTTGACTTGCCCAATTTTATCGATAAAGACAAAGCTCTAGCCGCGACTCTCAAAGAGGCTCACGGATTTCTGGCCAATAGCCTAATGGCGCTGGTCGGTCTACATATTGCGGCGGCCATGAAGCATCAGCTGATCGATAAAGATAACCTGATGGCACGCATGCGACTGCCTCGTCAGCGCAAATAGAACAAGGCAGTTTCCATGCAATTACTCAAGAAGCTTTCTCTGGTCGTACTCCTATCGCTAGGCTTGCCGGCTTACGTCTCAGCCATCGAATATGACCGGGTGGATACAGCCAAATCCAGCATCAAGTTTGTGCCCACACTCATGGGCAGCAAAACCGAAGGGAGTTTCAGCAAGTTCACGGCCCAGGTTCGATTTGATCCAGACAAACCCGCGACCGCGAGCGCCAAAGCAGACGTGGATATTCGGAGCTTCGACATTGGTTACGATGAAGCTACTGCTGAAGCGCTTGGTAAAAACTGGTTTGATGTACAGCAGTTCCCGTCGGCCGAATTTACGGTGACTAAAGTTAAAGCGCTGGGCAAGGATCGCTTCGAGCTCTCAGGCAATTTAACGATTCACGGCAAAACCAAAGCACTAACCTTTCCGGTAACACTGCATCGTGACACGGCTCAAACCGCCCGACTCGATGGCACGGTTGTGATCAAACGGCTTGATTTCAACCTGGGACAAGGCGCGTGGTCTTCAACCGGCACCGTTGCCAATGATGTCACGCTCATGATCCGCTTGGCACTCAGCGGCAAATAATCACCCCTCACTCTCTTTTTATTAACTCGTTTACCCCACCCCAACCGGAGCACACCATGAAAAAAACTGTTTTGATAACCGCTGTATTGCTATCAGGCCTCACCACGTCGGCCATTGCTGCACCCGTCAGCTACGCGATTGATCCGACTCACACCTTCGCCAGCTTTGAATATACCCACCTGGGTTTCTCAAAGCAGCGCAGCCGTTTTAACGATACGACCGGTACGATTAAACTGGATCAGAAGGCCAAGACCGGTAGCGCCGACATTGCTATCAGCGTGACATCGGTTGACACCGGTAGCAAGGCGTTTGACGGCCACCTGGTCAGCAGCAATTGGTTTGATGCCGATGTGTATCCGAGCATCACTTTCAAATCAAACCAATTCAAGTTCAAGGGCGACAAACCGACGGAAGTGATCGGTGAGCTGACTGTTCGCGGCATTACCAAACCCGTAACGCTCAAGGTCACGCATTTCCATTGCGCCATGCATCCAATGCGCCAGATAGAGGCTTGTGGTGCCAACGCGGTGACACATATCAAACGCAGCGAGTTCGGTCTGGGCAAGTACGCGCCAAACGTCAGCGATGACGTCGAACTGACTATTGCTGTGGAAGCCGTTAAGGAATAAGTTTTAACAGGCAAAAAAATGGCTGCCCGCTGAATGGGCAGCCATTTTTATTTTGTGATCTGCTTATTTGTTCAGATCGTCATCTTTGTAGTACTTGGTGCCCTTAGCGGTAATTTCAGCCGCCAGCCCATTATCTGTGAGCTGGTACATCCAGACGCCTTCGCTCACATTGGTAGCCCCTTCATAGGCGCCGCCGTTATTTTCATATTTAGCTGCCGCAGTGGCCTGTCCGCCAAACGTCCAACCGGAGTTGATGAAGCTATTCAAAGCGTTCTCTGTTTCAAAAACAAAGATTGCGGTGAAGGATTTAATCCCCATGCCAAGACCCGCCTGAACTTCCACCATCTTCATGTAAACAGGCTTTTGGTTGCCTTTGCGCATAACTACGCCCGTGCCTGAGCCACCACCGGCAATAAAGATTTTCATGCCGAAATTACTGAAGGTGGCATAGCCTACTGACTTATCCACCAGCTCTCGGGCATGCGGCTGCAACTTATACAGACGTGCCATAGTGGCCGCACTGGTTTTAAGAATATCGGCACGCTGCTGGGCAACCGGCTTGCTATCGAACAAAGCATAGGCAGGTGCTGTCGCTGCTGTAAGCGTCAGCGCACAAAATACCAGTGTGATAATACGTTTCATAAGTGGAAAGCCCCTGCTTAGACGTTAAAGAGAAAGTTCAGAACGTCGCCGTCCTGCACTACGTATTCTTTACCTTCGGCGCGCATCTTGCCGGCTTCTTTGGCGCCCTGCTCACCCTTGAACGCAATGAAATCATCAAACGCAATGGTCTGCGCACGGATGAAACCTTTTTCAAAGTCGGTGTGAATCACACCTGCCGCTTGTGGGCCGGTATCGCCTTTGTGAATGGTCCAGGCCCGCACTTCTTTCACGCCAGCCGTAAAGTACGTTTGTAGCCCCAGCAAATCGTAACCAGCACGTATCACACGATTAAGCCCAGGCTCTTCCAGGCCCAGATCGGCCAGGAACGCTTTTTTATCTTCATCTTCCAGATCGGCAAGTTCCGCTTCCAGCTTGGCACATACCGCTACGACTGGCGCATGTTCCTTGGCCGCAAATTCACGGAGGCGATCCAGAAACGGATTATTCTCGAACCCATCCTCGAGCACATTGCCCACATACATGGCCGGCTTGATCGTAAGCAGACATAGTGGCTTGAGCGCCAGTTTGTCTTCATCCGACAAGGCCATGGTTCGGGCTGGCTTACCTTCGTTCAGGTGTGGCAGCAATTTCTCAAGAATCGAGACCAGCTTCAGGGCCTCTTTATCGCCAGAGCGCGCTTTCTTGCCGTCTCGGTTAAGCGTGCGTTCAACCACAGCCAGGTCAGCTAGTGCAAGCTCCGTCACGATGGTCTCAATATCGGCGATCGGATCAACCCGACCCGATACGTGCACCACGTTGTCATCATCAAAGCAGCGCACGACGTTCACGATGGCGTCTGTTTCTCGAATATTGGCCAGGAACTGGTTGCCCAGACCTTCACCCTTCGAAGCACCTGCTACCAGACCAGCGATATCAACAAATTCAACAATCGCAGGCTGAACGCGTTGTGGCTTCACAATTTCCGACAAGGCATCAAGACGGGGATCCGGCACTTCCACAATGCCGACATTCGGTTCGATTGTGCAAAACGGATAGTTTTCCGCTGCAATGCCTGCTTTGGTCAGCGCATTGAATAGGGTGGATTTGCCGACGTTAGGCAGGCCGACGATGCCGCATTTGAGACTCATGGTGTTCCTTGAGGTGCTTTTTTAAATATGGGCGCTATTCTAAAGCACCGCGTTCAGATCACGTGCGCGTAAATTTCCTGACCATGCCAATACATCCCGTTAATCCGGCTGGCAATCTGCTGAATATCACCATCGCGCAGCGCCTCGAATTCCAGCACATAGGCTGGCAGCGCTGTATCGAGGTCTACCCGGTCGATCTTGCAAGGTGCTAAGCGGGTGTATTTGACAATCAGATCCCGTAGATCGCTCTCACCCGTATCTACTCCGACTCCGGTGAGATAGAGGCGCTGGCCAAAGTCTTTCATTTCCTTTTCGATCCAGGCTATTGCGATGCGGCATTATGCCACTCTTTAAACACTATCTGTATGAAATTTAAAGCAAAATTAGGTTGCCCTATGGTAAAGTTTCAACCCTTTTGCCAACAATTTCAGGCAGCAGCGTTCGACGCATCTGCCTGCGTTCTTTTTGCTTTCAGATTATGTCCAAATTTATTCCTGACGCTCTGCTGACCCGTATTCATCACGCCATCGAAACGGTACGCAACTTTGACTGGACCTCTCTGAAACGCCTCAAAAAAGAGGACGTTGTTGCCACCTTGAAAAACCCACGCTGGCACAAACCAGCGGCAATTATTTTCGGCGTACTCATTGCCATCCATGTCATCAAGAACGACATCGTTCTGCCCTACATGAAGGCACACTTCGCATTAGGCGTTGATACCATCGAGGTTCAACCAATGACCGTGCCTTTAGAGTCGCAGCTGGTTGGCCAAACACGTAGCCCACAATCCGTCGCGATCTACACGCGCGTTTCGGGCTTCCTCGAAAAGCAGGTCTACACTGAAGGCACGTGGGTTAATGCGGGTGACATCCTGTTCGAAATGGACAAGCGACCATTTATCGTTCAGCTAGACGCTGCAAAAGCGGCACTGGTCGCGCAAGAAGCCTCTCTACGCACAGCCACACTGACACTGAATCGGATCAAACCACTGGCAGCAGCCAAAGCCCTGTCGCAACAGGATCTGGATACGGCAACGGGAAACTTCCTGCGGGCTCAGGCCGGTGTTGACCAAGCACGTGCCAACGTGGAAAGCGCTCAGCTCAACCTGGAGTACTGCACGATCCGCTCCCCCATCTCGGGTCTCGCTTCGGTACGCAAACAGGCGCTAGGTACCTATCTGGGCGTAGGATCCCCTAACTCGGAGCTAACAGTCGTCAACCAGATGGATCCGATGTGGGTGTACTTCTCGATTTCTGAAGATCAAATGCTCAACGTGGATCGCCTCCTGAAGCAGCAACAATTGGCTCAAAGCAGCATCACCGATCTGAACGTCACCGTGACCATGTCCGACGGTACGCTGTATCCGTACATTGGCAAGATCGGTTTTGCCGATGTGCTTTATAACGTCGACACCGGCACCCGTCTGATACGTGCCGTCTTCCCAAACCCAAGCAGTGCGTTACAGCAAGGGCAATTTGTCACCGCCACTATCGTCGGACTAGTTCAACAGAACGTCTATCTCGTCCCGCAATCGGCTGTGCAACAAAGCAGCCATGGGGCGTACGTTTGGGTGGTCGATCAGGACAACCGCGTCCATTCGCGCACAGTGACACCGGGTTACTGGAATGGCCCCAATTGGGTGATCAACGATGGTTTGAATCCGGGCGAACGCGTTGTGGTCAGCAATGTGCTGCGCATGTCGCCTAACCAACTGGTAAAACCATCGGCGGTCAAGGCGCCTGAAGCTCAACCTGTCCGTCTGCCAACGCCACCAACAGAAACCCAGAAACCGAATCCTTATGGTGCTGGCGCTCAGGTTCAATCCGATGCCAATAAGGCACAGGATCCGAAACAGCAACCCATGCCGGTAGCGCCTGCCCCGGCGCCCAAATTGGTTGCGCCAAAGGAAGTGCCACTGGCCCCGGGCGTCCCCAATGCACCAGCGTCTGTTCCGAACACTCTGCAGGCGCCAACACCGCGCACTGCACAATAAGCGAACGGGGCTGATTAACCATGTTCTCGAAGTTCTTTATTGACCGACCGATTTTCTCGGCTGTCATCTCCATCATTATCACCATCGCCGGCCTCGTGGCGATGCTGAGCCTGCCCATTGCCCAGTATCCGAATATCACGCCACCGCAGATTCAGGTGTCGACGACTTATCCGGGTGCTAACGCCGAAACAGTCTCACAAAACGTTGCTTCACCAATCGAACTTCAGGTGAATGGTGCCGACGGCATGCTCTACATGTATTCGACCAATACGGCCGGCAACATGACGCTGAGCATTTTCTTTGACATCAACAAGAATCCCGCTCTGGCTCAAACCGATGTGCTTAACCGTGTTAATACGGCTTTGCCACAGCTGCCGCAATCCGTACGCAACCAGGGTGTGAACATCCAGCAAAAGAGCCAGTCGATTATGATGGTTGTGGCCATCAAGGACCCGGACAATAAATACGATCTCACGGAGTTAAGCACGTTTGCAAACATCATCGTGCTCAACGAAGTTCAGCGGATTCCGGGCGCCAGCATGGCCGCCGTGGGAGGCAACCCCAACTACGCTATGCGTATCTGGCTGGATCCGACCAAACTCACCCTCTACAAACTGACCACGAACGATATCGCCAATGCCGTTCGTGCGCAAAACCAGCAGTATGCTGTTGGCCAGCTGGGTCAGCTGCCATCGAATGGCCAGGTGATTCAAAACTTCTCAGTCACCACCAATGGCATGCTCGAAAGCAAAGAAGAGTTTGAAAACATCATCGTTAAAGCCGGCAAACCTTCGGTCACACCAGGTTCTGAAGGCGCCATCGTTCGCCTGCGGGATGTCGGCCGTGCCGAGCTAGGCTCACAGACTTACAACTTTGACGTTAAAACCAATAAGGACAACGCAGCGCTACTGCTGATCTACTTCCAGCCCGGTTATAACGCATTGAACGTTGCCGAAGCCGTGAAGGCAAAGCTGGAAGAGCTGAAACCCAGCTTCCCGCCCGGCGTTTCCTACGAGATCGCGCTGGATGCGACCGAATTCATCAACTCATCTATTGAGGAGGTGATCCACACCTTCTTCGAAGCGATGATTCTGGTGGTGCTGGTTGTCTTCATGTTCCTGCAAAAGCCAAAAGCCACACTCATTCCACTCGTTGCCGTTCCTGTATCAATTATTGGCACCTTCATCGGCATGAGCCTATTCGGGTTCTCGATCAACATGCTCACCATGTTTGGCCTCGTGCTGGCGATTGGCCTGGTCGTTGATGACGCCATCGTGGTGATTGAGAACGTCGAACGGATCATGGAAGAAAACCCGAACATGAAACCGCGCGAAGCAGCGGCCGTTGCCATGGCGGAAGTAACGGGGCCGATTATTGCTACAACTCTGGTGATGGCGGCTGTGTTCGTACCGGTCGCCTTTCTGTCGGGGATCACTGGCCAACTCTATCGTCAGTTCGCGCTGACGCTCTCCGTATCGGTCACGCTCTCCTCCATCGTCGCTCTGACGCTTTCTCCGGCACTGGCAGCCATTCTGATTCGCGCCAAAGGAGAAGAAGACGAGGTTGCCAAGCCGCGCTTTTTCGTAGGCTTTGAAACACTCTTCAACAAACTACGCGAACACTACATGACAGCGGTTAAGTGGACGATTGCCCACCGGAAACCATCATTCATGATTTTTGGCGGCGTCATTCTCATGCTGGTGGTTTTGTTCCGCATCGTACCGGGCTCCTTTGTCCCAGAAGAAGACCAGGGGTATTTATTCGGTGCGGTCATGATGCCGAAGGCAGCCAGCTTACAGCGAACTGCAGCCTTCTCTGACACAGGTGCCAACTGGTTCCAGGATCAACCCGGAGTTGCTTCATCTACGAGCTATGCCGGCTACAGCATCATTGACTCCCAGGTGCTGCCGAGCGCCAGCACGCTATTTATTGGCTTGAAGCCATTTGGCGAGCGAACCGACAAGGCATCATCCGCATTCACCATCATTGAAGACGGTCGCAAGCACTTCCAGTCCCAGACCGATGGGATCATCATCCCGGTCAATCCGCCATCGATTCCCGGCCTCGGCAACACCGGTGGTTTCCAGATGTGGCTGGAACAAACCGGCACTGGCTCAGTGGACGAACTGGAAGAGCAGACTATGCGCTTTCTGGCCGCCGCCAAACAGCGTCCGGAGCTGACGGCCGTCAACACAACGTTCACCACCAACGCCCGCGAGATGTTCGTTGACGTTGACCGCGGCAAAGCAGAATTGCTTGATGTACCCGTCAATGATGTTTATGACACCCTGCAAACGATGATTGGTTCGCAGTACGTGAATCAATTCGCTTACCAGAACCGTTTATGGCAGGTGATTCTGCAAGCGGACGCCAATTACCGCGAGGATCCATCTTCATTCGACACCATGTACGTTCGTTCCCGTACCGGAGCGATGGTGCCGTTACGGGCACTGATCAGCTACAGTTATCGGGCCAGCCCGGACATTGTGACCCGATTCAACGCCTACCCTGCGGTGCAGATTACCGGCAACAATGCTGCCGGCTACAGCTCGGGGCAAGCCATCAAGGTCATGCAGCAGATTGCCGACGAAGTTCTCCCTTCCGGTTACAAAATTGCCTGGTCAGGCGAAGCCTACGAGCAACTCAAATCCGGAAGCACGGCGGTTTTCGTGTTTGCATTTGCGCTGGTCATGGTTTTCCTGATTCTGGCGGCACTTTATGAGAAATGGTCACTCCCATTTAGCGTGATGTTCGCCGTTCCGTTCGCGCTTTGCGGTGCCCTACTGGCCGTCTTCCTGCGCGGCCTCGAAAACGATGTGTACTTCCAGATCGGCCTAGTCACACTGATTGCACTCGCCGCCAAAAATGCCATTCTGATTGTGGAGTTTGCCGTCGCCAACGTAGAAGAAAAGGGCATGTCGATTATCGATGGCGCCCTCCAGGCTGCTGAAATCCGCTTCCGCCCCATCATGATGACTTCTATGGCCTTTATTCTGGGTTGCGTGCCACTGGCCACGGCTGTTGGCGCATCAGCCAATAGCCGTCACTCTATTGGCACCGGCATCATCGGCGGCATGATCGGCGCCACCATGATCGCCATTATTTTTGTGCCCCTCTTCTTCGTCGTCTTTGAAGAAATGGGTGAAAAGAAGAAACAGATGGTGGCTGATAACCCTGCCCAGCCAGGGCCGCATAATCTCGACGCACCGGTTAAAGGGGAGGCTGCCAAATGACCCGTCATTACCCCCGCTCCCTTATCGGCATTCTCATCAGTGCCGGCATTCTCACAGGTTGTGCGGTTGGCCCTGACTACGAGCGCCCTGACACCAATAATCCCGAATCATTCCGCTCGGCTGCGACTTCGCCTGCACCAACGATCAGTAGTGACGTTCAACTGGCCAGCGATAGCTGGTGGCAAGGTTTTAACGACCCGGTGCTGAATGAACTGGTCGAGGCGGGACTACAAAACAATCGTGAACTGCAAACGGCTATTGCCAACGTCCGGAAAGCCCGAGGCCAGCTGATCACCACTCGGGGGAAATTCTTCCCCCAGGTTGAATATTATGGTGCTGGCGAACGCGGCAAATTCTCAGGTCTGAACCAAGACGTGGTGACGAGCACACCTGGCAGCCTGACCACTATCGGCACCATGGCGCTACCTGCGTCATGGCAACTGGATGTATTTGGTGGTTTGCGTCGCCAGTACGAGGCGGCAAACGCCCAAGAGGCTGCCGCCATTGCCACACGCCAGGCAATCGCCTTAAGCGTCGCCGGAGAAGTCGTTAATATTTATGTGACGTTACGATCACTCGATCAGCAGTTAGTGGTCGCCAAGCAGACACTGGAAAACTACAAAACGACGCTGCGCATTTTCGACCTGCGCTTCCGTTATGGCACAGCCAACATGGTGCAGGTATCGCAGATTCAGTCTCAGGTCGATGCGGCAGAAGCCTCTATTCCGCCACTGGTTCAAGCTATCGGCCAACAGGAAAACAATCTGAATTTCTTCTTGGGTCGCAACCCGGGCACCATTCTCCGCGGCAAACCCATTGACCAACTGATATTACCCACCCCACCAGCCGGACTACCTTCTGATCTTCTAGCGCGTCGACCGGATGTCCGCCTCTCCGAGCAGCAACTCATCGCGGCCAACGCTCAAATTGGTGCCGTTAAAGCCCAGTTCTTCCCGAGCATCTCGCTGACCGCAACACTAGGAACCTCGGCGACTGCTCTAGGGTCTTTGTTCGGCCCCGGATCCGCTATCTGGGACTTTGGCCCGACCATGCTGGGGCCACTATTCAAAGGGGGCGAAATCTACGGTCGCTATATGGCTGCAAAGGCAGAGCAACAGGCGCTAATGTCCCAATATCTACAATCCGTAGAAAATGCCTTCCGGGATACCGACAATGCGCTGATCGCGACGACAGAGACGCGCAAGCTGGTCATTGCCCGCCAACAACAGGTCGGCACGCTTAAAACCTATGCCAACCTATCGAGCATGCAGTTCAATTACGGTTACACAGATTATCTGACCGTGCTTAATGCCGAAGATAGCTTGTTCAAAGCCCAACTGAATCTGGCACAAAGCCAGGCAGATCGCGCTCTATCTCAAGTATCGCTATACATGGCTCT
>JBDLTI010000024.1:0-25364 GCA_039805865.1 Pseudomonadota bacterium
TGCTGGCGTATCTGCCCTTAGCGGGTGGGGCGAGTGAGGATCAGGGGAAAATGATTTCCTTGGTCTGGTCGGCGCCGGAGGAATTTGCCAAAGAATTGCTGGCGTTGCCCGCTGAAGAACTGGCTTATCGTGTGGCCAATGCCGGTGAAAATAAACTAGGCCAACTCACGTTGATGGCACCCGCCGCGGGCTTTCCGCTGAAGCTGGTGCGCGTGCCGCAAGTGGTGGCACCGCGTGTGGCGCTGATTGGTGATGCGGCGCATGGTATTCATCCGTTAACAGGCCATGGCGTCAATTTGGGCTTTCAGGATGTGCGGGTGCTGGCCGATGTGATTCGATCGGCTCGCGCCGTGGATGATCTGGGGGATGTGCGTTTGCTATCGCGCTATCAGCGGGCACGCCGTGAAGAAGTGGTGATGTTGCAATCAATCACGGATGCGATGCGTAAATTGTTTGCCAGTAAGGTGCCGGGTTTGAATGTGCTGCGTAATGTGGGTTTGAGTCTGACGGATAAGCTGACACCGCTGAAGTCGATGCTAATCCGTTATGCGCTGGAACGTTGAATTAATTAAGGAATGGGTATGAAACAAAAGATGCTGGGGTTTATGGTCGCTGCGGTGATGAGTCTGGGTGCGGGCGCGGTTGTGGCGCAAGAGATTGCCTCGCCGGCCTTGGCGAAGGTGGTGGAAAGCCAACTGGGGGTGAAACCACAGCGGATTATCAAGACACCTTATTTGGGTGGGCTGTATGAGATTTATGCCGGTGGCCAGCTGTTCTACAGCGATGAAAAAGGTTCGGTGTTTGTCTTTGGTTCGCTGATTGATGGCAAAACCCATCGCAATATTACGGCCGAGCAGCAAGTGGCCCTGCTGCCATTGCAGGATGCGATTAAGCGGGTGAACGGCAATGGTGGTAACGGTAAACGGACGCTCATTACCTTTGAAGATCCGAACTGCGGGTACTGTAAGAAGCTGACAAAGGAGCTGGTGAATCTAAAGGACTCGACGGTGTACACCTTTATGGTGCCGATTCTGTCAGAAGATTCTCTGGTGAAATCACGCAAGATCTGGTGTTCCAGTGATCGTCTGAAGGCCTGGGATGACTGGATGATCAACGGTAAAGCGCCTGCGGGATCGGATAACTGCGCGAATCCCCTGGAGCGCAATAGCAAGCTCGCGCAAGGGTTGGGTGTGAGTGGTACGCCGGCGATCTTCTTCCCGAACGGCGAAAAGATTCCGGGTTATATGCCGCTGGATAAGATTGAGAAAGCGCTTAAGGGTAATTAATCGGACGATGCCATTAAAAACGGGAGCCTAAGCTCCCGTTTTTTGTTTGCGCTAGGCGCTTACAGATCGCGTGTATCCGGTGTGGCGGTAATGCGGTGAATCGTGAGATCGGCACCGTTGTACTCTTCTTCCTGATCCAGGCGCAGGCCGACGGCCAATTTGAGCACGCCATAGACCACTGTGCCGCCCACCAGGGCGACGATAATCGCTAGGCCGGTCATGATGGCTTGTGCGGCCAGAGAGATACCACCAAGGCCGCCAAGCGCCTCTGCCCCAAAGATACCGGCAGCAATACCACCCCAGGCGCCACAAAGACCGTGCAGTGGCCAGACTCCGAGTACGTCATCAATCTTCAGGCGGTTTTGCGTTAGCGTGAACATCCAGACGAACATACCGCCAGCGATCAGGCCGGTGGCCAGTGCACCCAGCGGATGCATGAGATCAGAACCGGCACAGACGGCAACCAGGCCAGCCAAGGGGCCATTGTAGGCAAAGCCCGGGTCATTCTTGCCAACGACGAGCGCAGCAATCGTGCCGCCGGCCATGGCCATCAGCGAGTTGGCAGCCACCAGGCCGCTGATTTTGTCGAGGGTTTGAGCGCTCATGACGTTAAAGCCGAACCAGCCCACGGCCAGGATCCAGGCGCCGAGTGCCAGGAAAGGAATCGATGAGGGTGGATGCGCTGCGATGACACCGTTCTTGCCGTAGCGACCATGACGGGCACCGAGCAGCAGTACAGCCGGCAGGGCGATCCAGCCGCCCATGGCATGCACGACCACCGAGCCGGCGAAGTCGTGGAATTCCTGGCCGAAGGTGGCCTTGAGCCATGCTTGAATACCGAAATGTTGGTTCCAGGCGATGCCTTCAAAGAACGGGTAAACAAAGCCGACCAGCACAAAAGTCGCCGCCAGTTGGGGGTTGAATTTAGCGCGTTCAGCAATGCCACCCGAGATGATGGCGGGAATCGCTGCGGCAAAAGTCAGCAGGAAGAAGAATCGGGTGATGTCATAACCGCTTTTCTCGGCAATCTGGCTGGCGCCGATGAAGAAGTCGGTGCCGTAAGCCACAGTAAAGCCGATGGCGAAGTAGGCCACGGTAGATACGGCAAAGTCGGCGAGGATTTTAACCAGGGCATTGACCTGATTCTTTTTGCGGACGGTGCCGACTTCGAGGAAGGCAAAGCCGGCGTGCATGGCGAGCACCATGATGGCGCCCAGCAGAATAAATAGGGTATCGGAGGCTGTCTTGAGGAGTTCCATTGGGCTTGTTGCACTGACATCGTGCGTAAATATTGGTAATGCCCCAATAGACGCAATTAGTGTGCCAGTTTGGTGCCCTGTTTTTCGGGCTTACAGAACGTTTTTTGCACCAAAAAAGTGCATTTCGATCATGTGCCGCCTCAAATCAGGGCGTGCCCGCCCCAATGCTGGTTACAGCACCGTGTCGATGCGTTTGACGATCAGCCAGACCCCGTTGCCCATCACCTGGTGGGTTTGCAACTGGATGATATCAAAATGTTGGCACAGCTTGGGCAGCCACCAGGAGGTTGGCTTCTGGATCAGATGCGCATTGCGGCCATCGGACAGCACTTTGCCAGCGGGACCCATGTGAATCGAAAAGAAACCGATTTTGGTGGTTATGCTGGCCAGTTCGGCAATGACGTTGTTGATGAGCTCGGGTTCGATGTGTTCCAGTACGTCAATGCAACACACTAGATCGGCAGACTGCGGTGTGCCATATTCCGGAAAGGCTGGGTCATAGGGCTTGTAAACCGGGTTCATGCCCACCTGGTTTAAGCCAACGAGCAGGTTCTTTTTGCCCGCGCCGTAATCCGACACGCTTTGTGCGCCGGATTGTTTGATCAGATCCGCCACCAGTGGCGCAAATTGTAGCGAGGCTACCCCGTAGTTGGGGTTCTGGTGAAGCTCCTGTTGCAGCTTGCGATAGTCTTCAGTGATGGTCTGGCTCATGGCGCTATTCTAAAGGAAGGTGGGCGATTCGTTTAGTCGCGTACTTTATCAGCGGGCACAGCGGCGGGTGGGAGCAGTGTCCACATCTGGCCGGATTGCTTCATGCGGCCGGCCTCTTTGCCAGCATCGGCACCAAAGCCCCAGAAGAAGTCGGCACGGACGGCACCTTTGATGGCGCCGCCGGTATCCTGCGCTAACACGAGTCGTTGCAGTGGCTTATTGCTGTTGGGGTAGGTGGTGTCCAACCAGACCGGGGCGCCGAGAGGCGTAGCGCGTGGGTCGATGGCAATGCTGCGGCCAGGCGTGAGGGGTACGCCGAGAGCGCCCGGTGGGCCGGCATCCGGATTATTCGGATCCGTTGGTAGCACGCGGAAGAACACGTAGCTGGGGTTGGCGTTGAGCAGGCTTTGAACTTTGGCGGGGTTGTTACGCGCCCAGTTCTGGATACCCTGCATAGAGGCGGTGTCCTTCGTGAGGGCGCCTTGTTTGATCAGTACGCTACCGATGCTCTGATAGGGCTGACCATTCTGGTCGGCGTAGCCGACACGTAGGCGGCTGCCATCGGGCATTTGTACGCGACCCGAGCCCTGGATTTGCAGGAAGAACAGTTCGATGGCGTCGTCAACCCAGGCCAGCGTTTTGGTGTTCATGCGTGCCGGGTCTGCGTCGATTTGCTCACGTGTCCAGTAGGGCACGACTTTGTTGCCATCGGCGATGCGGCCGCGGAGACGCTTGCCTTTGAGTTCCGGGAATAGATCGCCCAGTTCGATGGTCAGCAGATTGGGTGGGGTACCGTAAATCGGATAGCGGGCTTTAGCGGTTTGTTCTTTGGCGCCCTGGAGTAGGGGCTCGTAGTAACCGGTAAAGAGGCCGTTGCTGGCGCCATCGTTTTGTACGAGCTGATAGGGTTTGTAGTATTTCTGATAGTAAGCTCGCAAAGCGCCCGGGTCTTTACGCTGTGTATCGCTCAGGGATTTGGCGGCGCTACAGGCGTCTTGCCAGGCAGGCTTTTTGCCGAGCGCATTGCAGCTTTGCAGTTGTGCCGGGAAAGCGTCAACCAGGGTTTTATCATCCGCCCAGCCGGGTAGATCAGACCAGTTGGCTTGTTTTAGCGGCTTGATGATTTGCACAGCCGCTGCTGGCTTTTCAGCTTCTTTGCAGGGTGGGCACTCGGTGGTGGCGCAGCCCGCCAGAAAGGTTGCGGCAACGCTGGCAGCAAGTAGGCCTAGACCGGGAAATGCAGTATGGTGTGCGGTATTAAAATTCGGTCGAGTCATGGCCAATGCAAGTAGAGTGTGACGTGAAAAACACAGAAAATAATGTGGCAAGTATACCGAGAGAAAACGCGGCTGGCGCTCAGGCCTTAGTGGTTTCCGGTGCACAGATCGAGGCTAAGTTGACGCGTGTTTCGGCCGCGGTGATTTTTCGTAACTACAGCACGGAATATCTGTTGGCACAACGACCGCCGGGTAAAGCCTATGCGGGTTACTGGGAGTTTCCAGGGGGCAAGGTAGAGGCTGGTGAGAGTTTTGCCGATGCGCTGGTTCGTGAGTTGCAGGAAGAGCTGGGTATTTACGTGACGGCGATGACGCCTTGGGTGACGCGTCACTTTGTGTACCCACATGCACGCGTCGAGATCCGGTTTTTTCGGGTGACGGCCTGGGACGGTACATTGCATCCGCATGAGCACACGGACACGATCTGGTTAGAAACGTGCGCTATGGCGGGCGGTAAAGATCTGGATGCGATGCCGGTGAGCCCGGTGCTGCCTGCCAACACGCCGATACTGCGCGCATTGGCGCTGCCGGATGTCTATGCACTGACGAATGCCGCCGAGGCGGGCGTAGCGGCTGAACTAGCGCGTATCGAGCGCGCTCGGCCAATGTTGGTGCATGTGCGTGAGAAATTGTTCGATGCGGACCAACGATTAGGTTTTGCGCGTGAGGTGATTGCCCGGGTGCATGCCTATGGTGGGCAGGTGCTTGTAAACGGTAGTGTGGATGAAGCGAAGGCGGTGGGTGCGGATGGCGTGCACCTGAGTGCAGCGGCGCTTATGGCTTGTGAACAACGCCCTGATCTCCCGTTGGTATTTGCCTCGTGTCATACGCCTGCAGAATTGGTGAAGGCCAGTAGCCTGGCTCTGGATGCCGTGGTGTTGGGTTCGGTTAAAGCAACACCGACCCACCCGGGGGCATTGCCGTTGGGATGGGCGGTATTCGAGACGCTTATATCGGGTTATGCTTTGCCGGTATATGGCATTGGCGGCATGCGTGCTGATGATGTGCCAGATGCGCTGGCTGCTGGGGGGCAGGGCGTGGCGATGATGCGGGGCTGGTAACAGAAACGGAAAACAGCGTGTTTCTCGTCATTGTTCTGTTGGTGGCGTGTTGTCGTCCGAAAGACCCTGATCGTTTTCCTGCACAGGGATACGATACGACTCGGTAGCCCAGGCGCCCAAGTCAATCATTTTGCAGCGCTCAGAGCAGAATGGCCGCCATTTGTTTTCAGGCGTAAAGGGTGACAATTCACCGCAATGCGGGCAAGGGACTTTCGTGCTCACGGGTTTAGATGGCGCAGAAGGTGAGATCGAAACGGACATCGCGTTCCACCTGGCGCGGCCGCTGGTGGAAGTCTGTTTCCATGAAGCGTAGGTTCAGCGCATATTTGTTAGCACTGGTTTCCGGCGTGATCATGGCGTCGTGGATGCGGATGCGAAGCATCTGGGCGTTCACACCGGCCAGGGTGCGCTGATAGCTACCGCGCGAGGCGGTGTAGGCTTCTGGCGAACCGCTGTCGCGTAGTAGGTGCAGCACGATCGCCAGACCATCACGCAATGGCAGGAAAGGCTCCAGCCAGGTTTGCAGGTCGCGCTGACGCTGTGCCGTCGGCTGATTGAGCCAGAGGTGATACGAAGGAATATCAAATTCGCTCAGGCCGCCCGGAATCATGGAACGATTCTTCACCGAGATGAGCCACTCGTTGTCACGCAGGTGCTGACCCAGTTTGCCGGTGAGAGCGTGCAAGAGGTTCAAAGCCTGTGCAATCTCGTTCAATGCGGCGTCGAGCGCTTCGGAAGATATGTTCGGGTTGTCGCGGAAAGCGGTGAGCACCTGGCGCTGACGTTCCAGTTCCTGGAGGAGCTCTGACTTCAGATCCGGACGCGCAACTTCGAGGATTTCAAAGAGTACGGTGAGCGCGGCGTGGTGGTCATGAATATCGGGCGCCCCCAGATAGTGCGCCATACGCGCGAACAAATCTTCAAGCCGCAGCAGGGCTCGAATGCGTTCGGTAAGCGGATATTCGTAGATCAGCACGATAGGGGTGTGTTTGACCTGAAGTGGCGCCGAAATGGCAGATTCTTCGAATAATAGCCCTATTTGCTCCATTTGTTACACGCGAATAGGGTTTTTATCGTTATTTTCAGCGCTATTGGCCAGGGTCAGATAGCGTTGATGAATCTGATCAAGTTGTTCGTCGCGTTGCTCCGGGCTGCCCCTGTTATCCAGCACATCGGTGGCGAGACTGAGACGTGTGTCTCTCGGAGCTTGTGCCTGCAGAATGAGATCTGCCAGTTCTTTCGGAAGATTGCCTCGCGCGAGCAAGCGTTGTTTCTGGATATCCGGTGGGCAATCGACGACCAGCACCCGGTCGGCCTGTTCGCGCAGGAAACCGGTTTCGGCAAAGAGCGGTACATCCGCCACGACATAAGGCGAGGTCGCTGCGGCGATGGCTTCGATGGCCTGGCGGCGGATCATCGGGTGCAGGATTTGCTCGAGTTGCGTTTTCTGATCGGGATCGTGAAAGACGATGTCGCGCAGTGCTGCGCGATCAAGCGTACCATCTGCGGCAAAGATGGCATTACCGAATGCCTTGCGTAATTCTGGCAGGGCAGCGCCATGGGGCGCTGTCAGTGCATGGGCAATGGCATCGGTATCAATGACATCAATGCCGTGTTGACGAAGGCGCTGTGCAATCGTGGATTTTCCGGTGGCGATACCGCCCGTCAGGATGACCAGCGGCCGGCCGATGGTCAGATTCTGGGTCATACGATGACGAGGTTGTCCCGGTGGATCAGTTCGGGTGCATCCAGATAGCCGAGGCGTTGTTCGATCTCTGAACTCGGGCAACCGGCAATGCGGCGTGCTTCGCTGCTGGCATAGTTGCTGAGACCGCGGGCGATTTCATTACCAGCTTCATCCAGGCAGGCGACCACAGCGCCGCGCTCGAATTCACCCTCGACCAGGGTCACGCCAACAGGCAATAGGCTGCTGCCAGCACGTAGAGCTTTGCTGGCGCCGGCATCCAGTTGGATGCGGCCGGCGAGCTGTAGATGATCAGCCAGCCACTGCTTGCGTGCCGCCAGCGGTGGCTGGCTGGCAATGAGCAGCGTGCCGAGTTGTTTGCCCTGTAAGAGCCGGGGCAATGCATTGGGCGCACGACCACTGGCAATGACCGTATGCGCACCGCTACGTGCGGCACGCTTGGCGGCCCAGATTTTGGTGATCATGCCGCCGGTGCCGACATGGGTGCCGCTGCCGCCGGCCATGTGCTCATATTGTTCGTCGCCAGCCGCGCCCTGTTGTACCAGCGTGGCTGAAGCGTCTTTGCGGGGGTCGGCCGTATAGAGGCCTTCCTGGTCGGTCAGGATGACCAGCGCATCCGCTTCAATCAGATTGGCGACGAGTGCGCCCAGCGTATCGTTGTCACCAAAGCGGATTTCATCGGTGGCAACGGTGTCGTTTTCGTTGATGATGGGGAGTACGCCGAGATCGAGCAGGGTGCTGATGGTGGCACGGGCATTAAGATAACGCGTGCGGTCGGCCAGGTCTTCGTGTGTGAGCAGAATCTGCGCCGTGCGGATGCCGTGGGCGCCAAAAGCTTGCTGGTAGGTTTGCGCCAGACCCATCTGACCAACGGCGGCTGCCGCCTGGAGTTCAGGGATACTCCCTGGCCGTTTGCTCCAACCCAGTTGTTGCATGCCACAGGCAATGGCACCGGAGGAGACCAGCAGAATCCGGCGGCCATTAGCTGCCAGCTCGGCGAGTTGTTGCGCCCAGCTGTTGATGGCATCCAGGTCCAGCCCGGTGCCATTGTTGGTGATAAGCGCGCTGCCGATCTTAACGACCAGAGTGCGGGCATCAACCAGGGGTTGGCGGGCAGCAACGCAGTGGGTCACGATGCATCATCCTCGTCTTCATCGATGAAGACCGTTTCGCCATCGGGCATGACGTCACGCACATCATGTTCGGTATGTACGGGCAATGCCGGTGGCATGGCATCCAGCGCATCCTGTATTGCAAAAATCAGTGGCTTGGTGCCGTCACCGGTAATCGCAGCGATGGCGAAGTGGCGCTCGGCTTTGCCTTTAGCTTTCTTGAACTTCTTCAAGAAGTCGTCGATGCGCTTCTGGCGTTCTTCTTCGGGAATCAGATCCAGCTTGTTGAGGATGAGCCAGCGGGGTTTTGCAGCCAGCGTCGGGTCGTATTTTTCGAGCTCGGCGGCAATAGCGATAGCATCATGGACCGGGTCGGCCTCGGGGTCGAAGGGCGCTAGATCGACCAGGTGCATGATCAGGCGCGTGCGGGCCAGGTGGCGCAGGAAGCGGTGGCCGAGGCCGGCGCCTTCAGCAGCCCCTTCGATCACGCCGGGAATATCGGCAATGACGAAGCTACGGTTTTCATCGGTACGGACAACCCCCAGATTGGGGTGCAGCGTAGTAAACGGGTAGTCGGCGACTTTGGGCTTGGCAGCTGAGACCGAGCGGATGAAGGTGCTCTTGCCGGCATTGGGTAAGCCCAGTAGGCCGACATCAGCGAGCACCTTGAGTTCCAGTTTGAGCATGCGCTCTTCGCCGGGCGAACCCCGGGTAAATTGGCGGGGAGCTCGATTGATGCTGGACTTGAAGTGAATGTTGCCAAGGCCGCCACGGCCGCCCTGGGCGACGAGTACTTTTTTGCCGTCTTCATTCATGTCGTGCAGGACGACACCGGTTTCGTAGTCAGAAATGACGGTGCCGACGGGCAATCGCAGGGTGATGTCTTCGGCGCCAGCGCCATAACACTCGGCGCTCATGCCGTTCTGGCCGTTGCGCGCCAGGAATTTGCGGGTGTAACGATATTCGACCAGGGTGTTGATGTTGCGGTCGGCAATGGCCCAGACGCTGCCGCCTTTGCCACCGTCGCCACCGCTAGGACCGCCACGGGGAACATATTTTTCGCGGCGGAATGCGGCACAGCCATCGCCGCCCTTGCCGGCCATGACTTCGATACGCGCTTCATCAATAAATTTCATACGAACTCTGCTAAAGAAAAAGCCCTACCGGTAAGGATAGGGCTTTAATGTGCCGGCGGGCAAGTTGCCCGGCCAGACACGAATTACTGTACTGGCTGAATGACGACGGTGCGACGCTTTTGCTCACCACGAATGGTGAACTTGACCGTGCCGTCGATCAGTGCGAACAGGGTGTGATCCTTGCCCATGCCGACGTTGTCGCCAGGGTGGAACTCGGTACCGCGCTGGCGAACGATGATGTTGCCAGCCTTAACCAGTTGACCGCCGTAGCGCTTAACGCCTAGTCGTTTGGCTTCTGAGTCGCGGCCGTTACGTGAACTGCCGCCTGCTTTTTTATGTGCCATGGTGTGAGGCTCCTTAGCTTGACCGGGTTAGCCTGCGATCGCGTTGATCTGCAGTTCGGTGTAATTCTGACGATGGCCCTGACGCTTCTGGTAGTGCTTGCGACGGCGCATTTTGAAAATGCGAACCTTGTCGTGACGACCTTGGCTCAGAACCGTGGCCGAAACGCTCGCACCTGCCACCAGCGGGGCACCGATTTTAACGGCTTCGCCTTCGCCGACCATAAGAACCTGGTCGATGGTGATCTGGGTGCCAACTTCTGCCGGTATCTGTTCTACTTTAATTTTTTCACCAGCGACGACACGATATTGCTTGCCGCCGGTTTTTATGACCGCGTACATGTTGGACTCCGAATGGATATTGCAAAGAACTCGCAATTTTACGCAAAAAAACCTTTGCTGTCAAAGTGTTTGCGCATTCTTAACCCCAGGCGTGTGGTTTTAGGCCGGAATTCGGGTGTTTTGCCTTGACGCGGGGCGCTTGCGCCCGTACATTCGGCTCTTTTAATCCTGTGGCGATGTGCTGTCGCCGCAGCGCACATTGATTTAGCCTGTGACATCCAGCCAGACTCAACCCTTCTTTGCCCAGCTGATTGCCGACGAAATGCGGCAAGTGGACGACGTGATCCGTGCCTCTCTGCATTCGGAGGTGGTATTGGTGCGTCAGGTATCGGAATACATTATTCACAGCGGCGGCAAGCGCTTACGCCCGGCATTATTACTGCTGACGGCGGGTGCGTGCGGGGTGCCGGGGCCACAAGCCCGGATTTTGGCGGCGGTGGTGGAGTTTATTCACACGGCTACCTTGTTGCACGATGATGTGGTGGATGAGTCCAGTTTGCGTCGGGGCCGTGAAACGGCTAATGAATTGTTTGGCAATGCGGCCAGCGTGCTGGTGGGCGACTTCCTCTATTCCCGTGCATTCCAGATGATGGTGTCGGTTGGGCGTATGCGCGTGATGGAAGTGCTATCAGAAGCCACGAACATCATTGCCGAAGGCGAAGTGCTGCAGCTCATGAACTGTAATGATGCGGATGTGAATGAAGAGCGCTATCTGCAGGTGATCCGCTATAAAACGGCCAAGCTGTTCGAAGCTGCATCGCGCCTGGGCGGTGTGCTGGCCGATGCCGACGCATCACTGGAAGATGGATTGGCGCGCTACGGAATGCATCTGGGTACCGCTTTCCAGATTATTGATGATGTGCTCGATTACTCGGGTAATGAAGCGGATACCGGCAAGCATCTGGGTGATGATCTGGCCGAAGGTAAGCCGACCTTGCCGTTGATTTATGCGCGTGACCGCGGCACACCGGAAATTGCTGCGGCGATTCGTAAGGCGATTGAAAGTGGTGGCCTGGAAGAATTTGATGCGGTCTTGAAAGCGGTTCACGAAAGTGGGGCGCTGGACGCCGCGCGAGAAGCCGCGCGTGCCGAAGCCGGGTTGGCGCGGGATGCGCTGAGCGGGTTGCAAGAGTCGGCATACAAACAGGCGCTGCTTGAACTGGCAGATTTTGCGGTAGCCCGTTCCCACTAGTTATGGATCACCTCGCCTTTATTGAGTTGATGGGCGAATGGGGGGATGCCTTGGGCGTTGCCGTCATTGTTGTGGGTGTGCTCTGGGGCTTGATTCGTTTTCCCTTGGATCTATCAAAGCAGGGTGTGGATTATGCGTACAAGATGGTGCGCAACCAGATCACGCGAACACTGCTGTTGGGGTTGGAAGTGTTGGTGGCGGCCGATATTATCCGTACCGTGGCCGTCAGCCCGACCTTGTTGAGTGTGTCGGTGCTAGCAGCCATCGTTGCGATCAGGACTTTCCTCAGCTGGTCGCTGATTCTAGAGATGGAAGGGCGCTGGCCTTGGCAGAAGGTGTCAGCCAGCAAGCTGGATTAAGCGAAACGTTCAAAGCAAAGGGGCCGCAGTTGCGGCCCCTTTGCTTTGATACCAATCTCGCTTATCGCTTAGTCGCCACTTTTTTAGCCGCAGGTTTTGCTGGGGTCTTTTTGAGCGGCTTAGCGGCAACGGGTTTCTTGGCGGGTGCTTTACGAACAGCCGGTGCTTTCTTGGTCGTTGCAGCCGTTGGTTTGTGGGTTTGTCCCTGATGGGTGTGGAAGGCGTAGTCGGTAAAGGCATTGCTGAGCGCCATCGGATCGGGAGCTTCGGCCGTAAAACGCGCCTTCCGGTGCACATCGTAAGTGGCGAAGTTTTCACCCTGGGGCGGCATGGCCAGACACGAAGGGTCGGCCAGCGTTTCGTTCAGGTCATCCTGGCCGATAGCCCAGTGGCGTTCCATGCTTTCTGCGCTGAACTCGGCATCTTTGTACTGACCTTCGCCGAACTTGTTTTGATAGATCAGCTGGATGACGTTGAAGTTGGAACCCATCGCCTGTTGTGCGATCTTGTTGAAATAAGGATCGGCCTTGCGTACGGATGCCGGAATGCGATCAATGGTTTCCAGTAAGAGTTGACGCATGCGGTGGATGTTGCGAACCGTATCGGTAATGGCTCGGGTACGGCTGGAATATTGGATGTCCTTTTGCCGCTCGGCGATCTCGAAAATATTGGTGGGCAGTTTGCCGTGGGCGCTCCAGAGGTCTACCTGAAAAATCAGGGTGTCCAGGTTATCGCTCTCGGTCATGATATAGAGTAGCGGGGTGTTGGAAACGCAGCCGCCATCCCAGTAGTATTCGCCATCGATTTCAGTGGCAGGAAAGCCTGGGGGCAGAGAGCCTGAGGCCATCACGTGTTCCGGACCGATCTTCATGTGACGATTGTCAAAGAAGACGAAGTTGCCGGTGCCCACATTGGTCGCGCCCAGCGAAATACGCATGGCATCTTTGTGGTTGATGCGATCGAAGTCGACCAGTCGTTCCAGGGTGCCTTTGAGCGGCGCTGTGTCGTAGAAGCTGATCTGGCTCGGGTTGCCGAAACCAGGGGCAAAAGGACGTGGGTAGAAAAACTCGTTCTGCCCTTCCAGAATGGCCATGGTGGCAGCATAGGATCCGAAGGCTTTGTCGACCGTGTGCTTGATGCTTTCCTGGAATGGGGCAAAGCCCATGCCCATCATGTTGACGGCTTCAGTCATGAAACTTGCGGACATGGAAGGCGGGCGGCAAACGGTTTCCCAGAAATCGTGCAGGCGTTCCACGCGTTTTTCCGGGGGGTTGCCCGCAACAATGGCGGCATTGATGGCACCAATCGAAATACCAGCAACCCAGGTAGGTTCGATGCCCGCTTGGGCAATGCCATCATAAACACCCGCCTGATAAGAGCCGAGGGCGCCGCCACCCTGGAAAATAAGCACAGTTTGTTTGTAGGGTGGGAGATGGATTTTTGCCATGAGCATGTTCCTTCGGGGCAGTAAGCTGCCTATTAAAGCCAATGTTTAAAATTTGAACTGCGTAATTATGCAATGTATTATGTCGATCCGCCATAAGATTCTGATTTGTTGCGGATTTCTTTTTTTGTCTTTTAGCCGCATTTCACAATCATGGCGACATTGCGTTTGCTCCCTGCCTTCGAGTTTCCGGTAGCGCCTGAGAATATGGCGAGGCTGGTGGCCGGGTTCAAATTCGGCCTAGTGAGCTTGTTGGTGTTTGCGCTGGCGCTGTTTGTTGGCTTTGAAGCCATGATTGATAGTGCGGGTACCGCAGGTATGTGCACAGCGATTTTGGCACAACCCAATGCGGGTGCCGTGTTTGCTAAAAGTTATGCACGGCTGTTCGGAACGATTTCGGGTGGCCTGGCCTGCGTGGCGTTGTTCTGGATTTTCCCGCAGGCGCCCTGGTTGTTTGCCGCAGGCATGGCGTTGTGGATGGGGGTCTGTGCCTATTGGGGTGGCAAGTTCAAGTATTTTGCGTCTTATGCGGCGACACTGAGTGGCTGGACAGCCGCCATTGTGGCCATGGATACGAACAATCCGGAGGTGGCCATGGTCACCGCTGGCAATCGGGTAAGCGCGATCATCATCGGCATTCTTGCGGTGGCTTTTGTATTTGGCATCATTCATATACGCCGCGGCTTCAAAACCTATTTGCCACCCTTGCTGGAGATGAACGACCGGATTATCGCGCAGGCGCAGGAGGCCGTGAATCATCCGGAAACCTACGACCATGTGGCAACGATGCGGAAATGGGCGGCCGATATCGAGGCCATGCATCAGAGTCTGGAATATGCCGGGGCGGAAGACCCCGAGGTGGCGTTGCACGCACGTTCGATCCGGTGTGGTTTGAATGAGCTTTTTGCCGATATCGCCGACTTTAATATCCGGCTTAAGGAACTGGGCTTGCTCCTGAAAGACTCTCCGGAGCGGGCGTTTACCGACAAAATCAATCAGGGTCTGCTCGATGCTTTTAATGCGCGGCTACAGGAAACGGATGCGCAGGCCGATGAACGGATGATCGTGCTGCGTCAACAGGTGCTGGATTATTTTGCGGCACAGACTGAGCCGAATCTTCTGGATCGCACCCGGTTACTGGCCGAGATCCACGCGGCACGTAAGTTGATTGATACGATGAATCGTATACGGCGCGGTCGCCAGACCTTCGATGAAGAAGATATCCGGCCACTGGGTCAGGCAACGACCATGAGACAGAATCTCTATAACGGCTTCGTCGTTGCGATTGCCTTTATGGTGTCCTGGGGAATCTTTATCGTCGATCAGTGGCAGCCGAGCGGCATGCTCTTTATGATGATGGTGCCGACGCTGCTGCTGGTGGTGGTGGTGACGGAAGACCCGGCCACGATTATTAAAATGGCCTTTATGGGTTCAATTGGTTGTGTGCTCCCTGCATTAATCTGTTCTCAAGTCTTAATGCCGCTGGGGAGTGGCTTCCCCTGGCTGATATTAAGTTTTGCCGTGCTGATCATTCCCTGTAGCATCTTAAAGTCTTTTCCGAGTACGGCGGGCATGGGTACGATGTTCATGATGTTCGGCATGATGTTGTCGTTACCCACGAACCAGATGCAGTACAACCTGCAACTATTTTTGAACAATACGCAGGCCATGGTGGCCGCCAGTATCGTGGGTATTGCCACGGTGCTGATTTTTTATCCGATACGCAATCGCGGCAAGGCGCGCCGGGTCGAGCGCCAGGCGACTTATGAATTACGGCGGTTAAAGCGCCATTTGCGTGCGGATCGTTTTGCCGAATGGGAAGACCGGCAGCAGGAGCGTGTGGGCTTGATTGACCGGATTGGCTCTCTGAAAGGCACGGTGATCGCTCGGGAAAGCATTCAGGCCTTGCTGATCATGATGCGGATTGCTCGATGTTATCGACGCCAATTTAATGATCTGGCGCGCGTTCCGGTTTCTGCATCGATTAAACGGTTGCAGGGTCAGGCTGAATGGTTCTGGAGCCGCCAGTTCGAAAGCACAACGCATTTTCGTATGGTGGCGCTACGCCTGGTTGATGCCCTCTTGGCAGAAGCTCAGGCGCAGCCGGCAAATGCGCTAGAATTGCTGGCTGCCGCGCAGGAGTGGCGGATGATTGCCACCAACAATGAAACCCTTGCGACCTTGCCATGTTAGCAAATGTTGACGTCTACGGATTTTACATCTCGCCGTTCGCGGCGGATGTGGTCATGACGCTCGTCGTTTTCTATTTTGTGCGCAAAGTTCTGGCACGTTTAGGGATCAATCACTACGTATGGCATCCGAATCTCTTCGAGATCGCGCTGTTTTCTATCATTTTGTGCATCATTATTCTGATTCAGGCGAGTTAAGCAATGAAGGATTCCTGGAAAAACAAACTGCCTGATTGGATACCTACAGACCGTTCGGTTGTTGGCGTGTTGATTACGATTTTGGCATTGATTATTGCGCTCTATCTCGGCTATGTGCTGTGGATGCTGTATATGCGTTCACCCTGGACGCGTGATGCCTTCGTGCGGGCGGAAGTAGCGGATGTCGCCACCGAAGGGGTGTCGGGCTACGTGACAACCATTTACGTCAAAGATAATCAGAAGGTGCAGGCGGGGGATCCGCTGTTTGATATTGATCCAACGCGCTATCAGTACGCGGTGAAAGAGGCTGAAGCCCAGTACGAAACTGCCAAGAAGAAACTGGTGCTGCAGAAATCGCTGGCCAAGATGCGGATGAATGCCCAGGGCGCTGTATCCGTGCAGGATAAGCAGATCTACGAAACGGATGCCGAGGTTGCCCAGGATAATGTGGACAACGCAAAGGCCTCGCTGGATCTGGCGAAGTACAACCTGTATCGCACCAAGGTGGTTGCCCCTTGCGATGGGTTCATGACGAATATGCGTTTGCGCCTGGGGGACTATGCCACCTCGGGGCAATCGCAGATGCAGATTGTCGACAACACGACCTTCTGGATTGAAGGCTATTTCGAAGAAATCAAATTGATTAACGTGAAGGTCGGCGCCAAGGCGACCATCAAGCTGATTGCCTATCCGCAGATTCTGCAGGGTGAGGTGAAGAGTATTGGCCGGGGCGTGCTGAATCAGAACAATACACCGGGTTATCAGGGCTTGCAGAACGTCAATCCGATTGATGCCTGGATTCGTCTGGCCCAACGGATACCTGTGCACATTGCCATTACGAATGTGCCGGAAGGGGTGTTTCTTGCAGCCGGTTTAACGGCCAGCGTGGATACGGGGCCTGAAGCGCAACGGCTGCTCGAACCGCGTTCGCTGCTTGACTGGATTCAGCGATGGCTCGAGTTCAACATCTAATGGCTAGGTACCGACTGGGACTGTTCTGTCTTAGCTTGTGTTTGACAGGGTGCATGACGGGCCCGGATTTTGTGCCGCCTAAAAACGAGCAATTACCAACGGCTTTTTCGCGTCCGGATCTGTTGCAGGCAGCCAGTGCGCCAGCCGAACCCGATGCGTCAGATGCGGCATTGCAAGCCGAGTTGACACGCTGGTGGACCGTATTCGAGGATCCGGTGCTCAATCGCATTATGACCACCGCTGTCGAGAATAATTGGGATGTGCTGATTGCAACACAGCGTATTGAACAGGCGCGGGCGAAGGCAGTGAATGTGCGTTCCCAGTTGTTCCCGCAAGTGTCGCTGCAACCATCCGTGACCCGTGAACAGTTTGGCACGACCAATGCCACTACGGGTTTTCTGGCGTTGCAGAATCTGGGCCTGGTGCCGATCAATGCCACCTGGGAGCCCGACGTTTTCGGCAGCATCAAGCGCAGTACCGAGTCTCAAGTGGCGCAGGTTCGCGCTGCCGAGGAAAACCGAAGAAACGTCCTGGTCTCGCTGACGGCGGATCTGGCCAGTTATTACAGTAATCTGCGTACGGCGCAGGCCCAGATTGATTACACCGAAAAAGCGATTGAAGCTTCAAAACGCCGGCTGGAACTGACGCGGGTTTTGCTGGGCAAAGGGATCGATAGCGATCTTAATCTGGCGCAGTATGAGCAGGCCTACGAGCTGCAGCTCAGTCAATTGCCGCCACTGAGAGCGCAGCGGGATTGGGCGATGTATCAGTGCGCCTTTCTGGCGGGTGGATTTCCGTTAGATCTGCAAGCCACACTGGAGAAACCCGGTCAGCCGCTGCTCACTAAAAAGACGTTGCCAGCAGCTTTGCCTTCGCAGATGCTGCGCAACCGGCCCGATATCCGTCAGGCCGAGCAGGTACTCGCGGCATCCACGGCGAATATCGGGGTTGCCGAGGCAGCTTTCATGCCCAATTTCAGCATTCCGCTGGGTGCCGGCTTTAACTCGACGACCCTGGGGTTGCTGTTTAACCCCGCCAGCTTTATCTGGAATATCGGCGCAAATCTGACGCAACCGTTGTTTACCGGCGGTCAGTTGCAGGCAGGGTTGGCGCTGGCTAATGCAACGCGCGAGCAGGATCGCCTAGCCTATGAGAAGGCCGTGCGTTCGGCCGTGACCGATGTTGAAAAGGCGCTGACCGGGTTTGATAACTATCGTGCCCAGCGCGGCAAGTTACAAAGTACCGTGCAGGCACAGCAGCAGGTGTTTGTGAACAATCAAGTGCTTTATAAGGTGGGCATTCAGCCGGAGTTCCAGTATCTGCAATCGCTCATTACGCTCAACAGCAACCGGATCAGCCTGGTGCAGGCACAGAATCAGGAGGCGGTACAGCTGATCTCTCTCTACAAGGCAATGGGTGGTGGCTGGCAGTGGGAAGCGCCCATTACACAGTCGCCTGTGGATGATGGTATGACGACCCCGGGCACGATCAAGCAGTTTATGAATGACAATATAGGCACAAACCTGACACTCGACCCGCAAACAGCGGCTAAGTTGACGATGCCCGATGTGAAATAATTTAAGCAAAAAATTAGCGTATAGTCTCTCGACCAACCCTTGGAGCTGTGTCACATGAAAATTGAAGATATCCGCAAGAACGCCTACGGCATGCCTTACTTGAGCCCGGCTTTTTCAAAGGGGCCGTACGAGATGTTTAATCGCGAGTTCCTGATCATTACGTACCGTACGGATCCAGAAGCGTTCCGTAAAGCATTGCCTGAACCGCTGACTTTTAAAGATCCGCTCGTGAATTACGAGTTCATCCGTATGCCGAGTGCCTCGGGATTTGGTGATTTCACAGAGTCCGGCCAGATCCTGTGCATCGTGGATCAGGACGGTAAGGCAGGTGGGTATAGCAACTATCTTTATCTGGATGATGCGGCCGCAACGCTGGGCGGTCGTGAACTCTGGGGTTTCCCAAAGAAAATTGCGCATCCCAAGCTGGCCATCGAAAGTGATGCACTGGTTGGCACCCTGGATTACGGCTCGATTCGCATCGCCAACGGTACGATGGGTTACAAGTACACACCGCTGGATGCCGATGCCGAAGCCAAGAAAATGATGGCGACACCAAATTATTTGCTGAAAATTATTCCTAATCCGGATAATACGCCGGGCATCTGTCAGTTGGTCCGCTATTACGCTGAGAATGTTCAGATGTCACAGGCGTGGACGGGTCCGGCGCAACTCGAGCTCTTTAAACACGCGCTGGCACCAGTGGCAGATCTGCCGGTGCTCGAAGTGGTTGGTGCCAAGCACCTGGTCTGTAGCACTTACACGATCGGCCTCGGCGAGATCGTTTTTGATTATCTGAAGTAATTACTAACCCCCAGTAGAGAAGGAATACATATGTCGCTTAAAGGTAAAGTTGCGCTGGTGACTGGCGCTGCCAGTGGTATTGGTCGTGAATGTGTGCTGAATATGTCTGCCAAAGGTGCCAAGGTCGTCATCGCTGACCTGAGCCTGGAGCAGGGCAACAAGGTTGTTGACGAAATCAAAGCTGCCGGTGGCGAGGCTATGGCAGTTGCCATGGATGTCTGTAATCAGGACCAGGTCAATGCGGGTATTGATGCCTGTGTGAAGGCCTTCGGTGGCATTGATATCCTGGTGTCGAATGCGGGCATCCAGATTGTTCACCCGATTGAAGAATTCCCATTTGCAGATTGGAAGAAGCTTCTGTCGATCCATCTGGATGGCGCCTTCTTGACCACGCAAGCGGCAATCAAGTACATGTACGCAGCGGGCAAGGGCGGCAAGATCATTTATATGGGCTCAGTGCACTCGCATGAGGCCTCGAAGTTGAAAGCTGCCTATGTGACCGCCAAGCACGGCCTGCTGGGTCTGGCTCGCGTCGTTGCCAAAGAAGGTGGTCCGCACGGCGTGAGCGCCAATGTGGTTTGCCCAGGTTTCGTGCGAACCCCGCTGGTCGAGAAGCAGATCCCTGAGCAAGCGGCTGAACTGCACATCACGGAAGATGAAGTGATCAAGAACGTGATGCTGAAGGATAACGTCGACGGGTTGTTTACAACGACGGAAGATATTGCAGAAATGGTGGCCTATATTGCCGGTACGGAAACGAATGCCATTACCGGTCAATCGTTCATTGTGAGCCACGGCTGGTTCATGCAGTAATTTTTTGATGCACAAGACGGCGAGAGAGTACTCTCGCCGTTTTTATTTTATAAGGTGACTCTATGCCACTGATTCTGGCAGCGATTATTGTTCCGCCAATCCTGATCTATATCATCTACAAGCTTTTCCGCTTTTTCGTGAAAGGCGTGGAAGTCACGGTTGAGAACGAAAAAGAAGACCGCGAGTGGAAGGCGTATGAAGCAACGCACGATGTGTCTGACCCTGAAAAGCCTAAACAGGATGGCAAGTAAGTTTCTGTCGGGTTAGAAGATGTAAATCACCCGGCCGTAGGCATTCCAGAAGTAACTGAAGTTCTCATTAATCACAGGCGCAGAGCTGCCAACGCTGGCACCCCAGTGTTTGTCAAAACTGTAAGTCAGCATGGCATCAATTGGCACGAACCATTTGCCAGTGCGCTGGCTTTGCACAATGCCGGTTTCATCCCACATGGCGAGCTTGAGTTTAGGCGTTAATTGAAAGCCGAGCGTGGGATATAACTCCAGTGTGCGCATCAGTGTGGCATTAGAGGCAACAGGCGTTGTGCCCATCATGTAGCGCACCAGGGGTGAAAAGAAGGTAAAAGCACCCGCATTTTTCGGGGTGTAGGTCATGGCCAGTTGCGGTCCGATAGCCCATTGCGCTGATGAGTATCGCGTGTTGTTGTAACCGGTAGGCATGACCATGCGAAAGCCACCACCAAAGGTCAGGTTTTCCGCAACCTCGGGGGTAAACGCTGCGAGCGTCCAGCGTGTATTGCCCGGATTGAATTCGCCGCCCCCGCCGCCATTGCCGTATTTGGGTCCGCTGTTTGAATTAAACGATGTGTCGAGGCGGGTGATCGCTTGGGCGCCGGACCGTCCGAGTGCAAAGGAGTGGTAAAGGCGAGGTTGGATGGTATTGCTTGCGCTGTCATGCCCCTGCGCGTTATGAAACCCCCAGACCTCTAGCCAGGTTTTGCGTTTACTGGCAAAGAAAAGCTCATCATCGGCTTGTGCGCGGCTTTCGTTGGCTATCAGTTCGTCATCGCTTTGAGCAACGCTTTGGTCATTAGCGGTTTGTTGTGCCAGGCAGTGGGCGGCTGTTAGTAAAAAGACAAGCGCAGCTGGCGCTGACTTGAAGCTTAATAAAGACATCAGTGTGCTTTGAAGGTGCGTGAGAGGCTGTCCAGCCAGAGATATCGAACAGGGTCGTCAGCGCATTGCGTCAAGCCGCACTCGAGCAGGGTGGATACAAGATTGCCCACAACAATGACAAGAAATGCCAGCATCACTAAGCCAGTCACTTTGCCAGACACTACCGGGCGCCCGTTCTGAAACTTGTTACTAAGACAGAGCAGTACGGCGACCCCGGCAATGATGCAAACAAAGGTAACGAATGACCAGGTGTAGAGATGGAATCCGAAAACAGCTTTGCTATAACCTGGATCACCGGGGGCAATGTGCAAGAGAATCTGTCGGACAGAGGCTGCTGCACCAACCAGCGAACCCAGTAAGGTCACCCCATAATGCAAGGGCTGGATTCCAAAGCGTAGATTCAGTAAAAAACCGAGTCCCACGGCAATCAGTCCGGCGCGCTGTAATAAGCAGAGTGGGCAAGGCAGTTCACCAAAGACGATCTGTTCTACGAATGCGCCAGCCAGTACGGCGGTAATGAGTGCCAATGCCAGTGTGTTCAGTGAAAAAGCGAGTCGTTGCAAGTTCATGATGGGTTCATAGGCTGATCGGTAGTTTGTCGGTCATGTGATGCACCAGTACGCCGGCCAGCACGGCGATCGTGATCAGGCTGGCGGTAACGCCGATGCGATCGTGCCCGGCAAGAATGAGTAAGCAGCTAATGAACGCCAGTAAAAAAACGATGTACATGCAAATCCTTGGTTATTGGCGCGATGCAGCTGCTTTTTTAAGCCGTTTTGTCTGGCGCTTTTCGCCATCGGCGCGGGCGCTACTTACATTGGCTTCTGTCGGTTCGGGAAATTTGCCCCCAGACATGCCGACCATGTAGACCACGGCACGGGCAACCTCTATGTCATAGAGTTCGGGGGCGCCCCCTTTCGGTGGCATCATGCGGACGCCTGTTAAAGCGCTGCCCACCAGGTCGTCGTATCCTTCGGAGATCAGCGGAGACCAGTCCTGACGATTACCCGCTTTGGGAGCGCCGGCAACCCCATGTCCGTGACAGGTCACGCAGACGGCCTTGTACACCTGCTCACCGCTCATGGGTGTTTTGCCAAAAGTAGGGTGGGCAGCCCATGCCTGACTAGTAGCAGCGAAAAGAAAGGCGGGTAGTGTCCATAGGAATGGTTTGAGGCGCATGGCAGTCTCCTTATGCCCAAATCCTAGCAGAACTATGGGGTCGATTTATGGATGTGAGCGTAATGAGGCTATGAAAAGATCATGATCTCTGGCGAACTGGTGCTTCTGGTGATAGTCTTCAGCTGTAGGCAGTCATTCATGCCGTTCAACAAGATCAAAGGAGCTTTCCCCATGAAACATCCCGTCGCTCAAGTGAAACGTTCAGTGTGCATCGGTTTGGCGATGACAGGTCTTGCCGTAATGACTGGTTGTGCCGTGGTGCCGGCTGCGAATATCAAACCGGGTTTTTCTAATGTAAGCCAGGTTGAGAAGTCGATGGGTAAGCCGGATATGACTTGGCGCAATAGCCAGGGTAAGGTGATCCAGGCCGCTTATTCAGACCAGCCCGCGAGCTTTACGACCTTCATGGTTTACTTCAATGAGCAGGGTGTCGTCACCGGTGTTGATCAGGTAATGAACAATAGGAACTTTGCCAAGATCAAGAATGGCATGGATGGACAACAGGTTCACAAGATTCTAGGACCAGAGCGTTCAGTAGATCACTTCAGCGCGCTCCATCAGATTGACTGGAATTATGGATACTGTTCTGACAATGATGGCCGCGAAGTGTTCTCTGTGAGTTTTGACGACAAGACACTCAAAGTGAATGGTAGTGTTGTGACCCCTGATCCGTTGTTCTCTCTCGGCGACAACGAAGAGGCGCGTTGTGTGCCATATATCATGGGCGAAACGTACGCACGCTAAGTGATGCACGACTTATTGGAACAAACCTCCGGAGCCTGCATGGTTCCGGAGCCAGTATGCCAGTTGGGTGGCTATGAGCTCGACCTGGTGCGTTGTTATTATTTTGGTTGGGTGAATGCGTTGTCCCTAGGGATGAACTTTTGGCAGCAGCAGTTCTTGAACGACGAATAATTTTTTTCGCGGGGGTTAAGGTTTCATCCCCCGAGCACATAGCGTTATTAATGAATGGTCCTGTTTGAGTTGCGCCGCCGCTTGATTTTTAATTTTTTCGGCGTAGATTTATAAGTGTGCATTCCGGTTATCCGGAAATTACGACCACCTATACCAATAACAAGGCCGTTTCCGAATTGTTCGCCATCTTTATGGGCGATCTGGAGGAAATCGATCATGTTAGCGATTAATGATTTTATCGGTTGCAGTAACTTGTACGAGTGCGAGGTAGAGGCGATTGCCGAGCATGAACATGTGCCCTTGCCGGTTGCGGTGGTGATGGGTGAGCTGTTGTTATCGTCCCCTCAGGGTGTTTGTGAATTACACCGGATTGTGGCTGAGGATATTCAGCACGCAGTGGATCAAGGAGACTTGCAGTCGGCCTTGAAGTTTGCTGAAACCTATCAGTTTGTTGCACAAAAGCACCCGTTGCCGCACTGATGGTTGACTGGATCGGGTAGGATGCAGGCCTGGTGCCTGTCTGAATGCCTGTCCATGTCTTTGCAAATAACGTCTCCCAAGAATTTGCCAAATGTTGATCGATCATTATTGATCGATGGCTTGAAAGCGCTTGCCGCGCAGACGATTGTTATTCATCACCTGGTGTCTTATGGACCAATGGCTGAGGCGGCGGGTGTGGCTGCGCCCGGATTAGTTTCCTGGTTTGGCTATTACGGGCGATGGGCGGTTCAGGTGTTTCTGGTGCTGGCCGGCTATTTAACGGCACAGGCATTGTGCGGGCGAGAGACAGGTTTGAGTCATCCCTGGAGCCTGATTGCAAAACGCTATGTGCGCCTGGTGTGGCCTTTTGGTGTCGCAGTAACGCTAGCGGTGATTGCTGCTGAAATGGCCCGCTTCTGGACTGAAGATCCGATTCTGCCGGAATCGGCAGGCCTCATGCAGTATCTATCGCATTGGCTATTGGTACATGGCGTTATGGGGCATGAATCGCTGAGTACAGGTGTCTGGTATGTGGCGATAGATTTTCAGTTATTTGTATTGACGGTGCTGTTGTTATGGTCAAGTCAGGCCTTGCGCTGGGGGGGGTGGGCACCCCTGTTGATTGGTACGCTGACGATGGCATCGCTGGTCTGGATTCGCACCTGGAGCGATTGGGATAACTGGGCGCCCTATTTTTATAATGCCTATGGCGTTGGGTTGTTGATGGGTTGGCTGACGCGCCGTCAACAGGAAGTGTTGCCCTGGGTGCGCGTGGTGCTGTTCGCGGTGCTTGGCGTATTGGTTTGGCAGTTCGTAATTACGCTTAATGGCCGTCTCGTTGTGATTCTGGCGGTTGCTGTGTTGCTGTGGGTTGCCAGCTTTCCTTTGGTGCGTCTGGTGCCGAATATGTTGGGCGGTTTGAAACCATTACTGGGTACCGCCATTAACTATCTCGGAGCGACATCCTTTGCGCTTTTCCTGGTGCACTTTCCGGTGAGTATGTTGGTGAATGCGGCACAGGATCGATTTGATTGGACCTCGCCGCAGGATGGCGTAATGGCGATGGCCTTTGCCTGGTTTTGCAGCATGGTGTTGGCCGATGTCTTCTACCGGTTTATCGAGCGATCTGGTATGGCGTTGAGTCGTCGAATCCCCTGAGGGATAAAACGATAAACCCAAAGACAAACCCCGCGCAGGTCGAGAGACCCGGGCGGGGTTTGGTGGGGGTAATTGAAGCCTAAAGCTTAATCACTCCCCGGCCAGTAGCTAGAAGGATTACTTCTTGCCCTTGGTGCCAGCAGCCTTAACAGCAGCCGAAGTCGCAGCAGAAACACCGGCTTCGGTGAATTCAGCAGCTTGCTTGGCAGCCTTGTTCAGGTTGTCAAAAGCCGAGTTAGCAGCGTTAACCGCTTGCTTAACAGCAGCCAGTGCAACATCAGAACCAAATGGCGAAGCCTTGGCAGTCTTTTCAGCCAGATCCTGAGCAGCCTTGTTCAGTTCTACGAACTGAGCCTGGATCAGTTTGCTGAACTCGTTAGCAGCGCCTGTCGAGATTTCGTAAACGCTACGCGAGTAAGCAACAGCCTTCTCAACAGCAGGTTGACCCAGCTTGCTGTTCAGCGCAGCAGCGTCTTGTGGGGTCTTAACACCCATAGCGGCTTGAACGCTCTTGGCGCCTTCTTGCAGGGCTTCGCGGGCAGTACCCAGATTCAGGGCAGCCAGGCTCTCGGCAGTAGCCAGGGCAGTGTTAGCAACCGACAGCAGCGTATCAATCGCAGCCTTGTTAGCCGACAGAACTTGTTCGTTATTCAGTGCAGACATGGTGAACTCCTTAAAAGGTATCGAAGATAAAATTAAAAGCAAAAGAACGAAAAATCAAAAA
>JBDLTI010000025.1:0-24904 GCA_039805865.1 Pseudomonadota bacterium
TCGGAGTCAACCATGACGAATGACCTATTGAGTTTTCACCGCACCTACAGCCTGCGTAAAGACGCCTTTGGCAATCTGGATCTGGTCTGGTCTGATGGTGAAGTCGTCGAACGCATCACGCCGGTGCGGGCTTTTCCATTTTCAGACCCGGACAATGGCTTCTCGTTGGTGGACTCAGAAAGCCACGAAGTCGTTTGGCTCAACTCCATTAACGATCTCAACGCTGAAAATCGGGTATTGGTTGATCAAGTGCTGGCTACCCGTGAATTCATGCCGGTGATCACCCGTATCGAGAGTGTTTCTTCGTTCAACACGCCCAGTACCTGGCAGATAGAAACGGCGCAGGGCAAGACGCAGCTGGTGCTCAAAGGCGAAGAACATATCCGCCGTATTAACGGCATGGGTGGCAACCACCTGTTGATCTCGGACAACCACGGCATTCAGTTCCTGATTAAAGACGTGAGTCAGCTGGATAAGCACAGTCGCCGGCTGCTGGATCGCTTCCTCTGATTTGATCCTGTGAGTACTGAATCGCCCTGCATGAACTGTGGCGCCTGCTGCGCCATGTATCGCGTATCGTTCTATTGGGCAGAGGCCAACGATGCGCCCAGCGGCTGGATACCTGTTGAGACCACAGAACAACTCACGCCAACCATGCGCTATATGCGCGGCACAAGCAGCAAAACCCCGCGCTGCGAACAGCTCAAAGGCGAAATCCCCGGGGCACTCTGCGGCATTTACGAAAACCGGCCTTCGGTCTGCAGAGAGCTAGAGCCGTATGACGCTAACGGCCACCCCACAGATCAGTGCGCGCGGGCAAGAGCGGCACATGGGTTGCCAGTGTTGATTGGATAGAGATAGGGTCTCGCCTGCGAGAGCTTTTTTAGCTGACATGCTGTTGACGTATTGTTGTTATCTTTTTGCGCCGCAGATTGACAATGTGTAATTAGTTGCTCTAATGGAAACCCACTCCCTTTCAGAGCAAGGTGGTTATATGAAAAAAAACAAGCTGATAATCGGCATAATCTTTGTCAGTTCAGCATGGTCGCTGTCTGTCCATGCAGCCCCTGAAAAGAAAACGTTATATTTTGCGTCTGACTGTGCCAACTGTCATGGAACTGATGGTCGTTCTGTGACGGAAATTATGCCTAGTATTGCTGGCCAAGATCGTCAAACCTTGCTGGATTCGTTGCGTGCCTATAAGTCTAAAGAGCGTGGCGGAACGATTATGCCCCAGCTGATGCAGGGGTATAACGATAGCGAGCTGGAACAGCTGGCAACCTATTTTTCAACCCAGAAGAAGTAGGAGATCATGATGAAACATCCAATGGATCCCGTTCGTCGTCGCCTGCTTCAGGCGCTTGGTGTCTCAACGAGCGCCGCACTGATTCCCGGCGTGGCCTTGGCGGCTAAAAAGCCATCGCAGGGCAAGGTAGTCATCATTGGTGGTGGTTTCGGTGGTGCCACCGCTGCTAAGTATCTGCGTAAGTGGAGTAACAATGGCATTGACGTGACGCTCATCGAGCGTACGCCCAACTACGTATCCTGCCCGATGTCGAATGAAGTGCTTGGGGGCAATCGGGAGTACAGCACCCTTGTACAGAGCTATGATGCGCTCAAGAAAAAATGGGGCGTTAATGTTGTGACCGCTGAAGTCGTTGATGTGGATACGACAGCTCGTATAGTGAAAACGAACCAAGGCAAAAGCTATAACTACGATCGACTCGTCGTAGCGCCTGGCCTAGATTTGATGTTTGATGAGATCAAGGGCTATGACAGCGAAGCACAGAAAACTGTGCTGCATGCTTGGAAGGCGGGCCCTCAGACACTTGCGTTACGCAAGCAACTGGAGGAAATGAAAAACGGTGGCACCTACATCATCTCCGTGCCTAAGTCACCCTATCGTTGCCCACCTGGCCCCTACGAGCGTGCCTGTCAGGTAGCTTACTACTTCAAAACCCACAAGCCGGCTTCCAAGGTGCTGATTCTTGATGCGAACGAAACGGTGCAGTCGAAGCCCAAGCTCTTCATGGCCGCATGGAAAGACTATTATCCCGATATCGTGGAATATCGGCCTAATTGGGGTGTGGGTGAAATCGACGCGCAGAACAAAGTCGTCACTAGTGAGCTAGGGGATACGGTCAAGGGCGATGTACTCAACATTCTGCCGCCTATGCGGGGTGGAGAGATTGCCCGTAAGATGGGTTTACTCAACATCAACAAGGTTTGGGCTGGTATCGACTGGACCTCGATGGAGTCCACCGCGATCCCAAATGTTCATGTTATCGGCGATGCCGTGTTTGCCGCACCATTAATGCCAAAATCTGGCCATATGGCCAACCAGCATGGCAAAGCAGTGGCTGCGGCACTTGTGGAAATATTCGCGGGGCGGACGCCTGAACCAATTCTAATGGCTAACACATGCTATTCCATGCTGGATAACAAGCATGGCGTTCATGTGGCCTCAGTGCACCGTTACAACCCTGAGCTTAAAGCACCAACCGTGGTTACGGGCTCTGGAGGCACGTCAATGGAAGCCAACCTTATTGAAGGTCGTTACACTCAGGGATGGGCTTTATCGATCTGGGCTGACACCTTTGCCTAAATCAGTTGTAAACGCCCCCATCGTGAGCGATCCTTGCGATGGGGGTTTTTGTTATGATGACTTCGGGTTTCAGAAATTTTTAGAGTCCGGGTCATGAAAAAAACACTGCTCGCTTTGTTGTATGCCGTTAGTTTAATTGTCTTCACGGGTGTGAACGGGTCGGCATTGGCGGAAGAAGCTTCGGGCGGGGTGCCGGCGATGCAGGTCAAACAGGTCGCCCCTAACAGTTACTATGTGCAGGGTCTGGCCGAGCTGGGTTCATCAGCGAACCAGAACTTCATTTCCAACGCCGGTTTTGTCATTACGCCGGCCGGCGTGGTGGTGATTGATGCGCTCGGTTCACCGGAACTGGCACGGCGGCTAATAGCCCAGATCCGCAAGATCACCGATAAGCCGTTGAATACAGTGATTGTGACGCATTACCATGCGGACCATGTCTATGGCTTGCAGGTCTTTAAAGAGGCGGGCGCTCGTATTGTGGCGCATGAAGCTTCCGGTGAGTATCTGAACTCGGATACGGCGCGTTTGCGCCTGGATGCTTCGCGGCAAGAGCTTTTCCCCTGGGTCGACGAGCATACCAAGCTCCTACCACCCGACGAGCCGATTAAGGGCGCAAAAAAACTGGTAGTTGGCGGCGTAGATTTTGAGTTGATCCCAGTGGGTCCATCCCATACGCCGGATGACTTGGTGGTCTGGCTGCCTCAATCCATGGTGTTGTTTGCTGGGGATCTGGTGTTTCGCAACCGCATTCCCTTCGTGGGGCAGGCCGACAGCCGTCAGTGGATTGAGTCGCTCAATACGCTGCTCAAGTTCCCTGCCAAAGTGATGGTGCCCGGTCATGGCCCGGCATCCACAAACCCCAAGCAGGATATGTCGCTGACGCGGGATTATCTGGTGTTCCTGCGACAAACCATGGGTAAAGGGGCGGCAGAGCTGGTGCCTTTCGATGAGGTTTATAAAAATACAGACTGGAGCCGTTTCAACAAGGTCCCGATGTTCCAGTATGCCAACCGGATGAATGCCTATAACACCTATCTGCTGATGGAGCGGGAAGGGCAGTAGTCACTGAACGATAGGTGCCAGAATAGAAAAAGCCTGACCGGGTTAGGGTCAGGCTTTTGTTTTGGTGGAGCCGGCGTCTACCGAATGTGCCAACCAAACCCAATATGGGCTTGAATATTGCATTTTGTTGGTGTTCCGATACCGTAAAAAATACCGTATTTTGTAGCTCCCTATATGGGTTTTTATGGGCTAGGATTTAACAATGAAAGTTCGGGAATGCCTCGCCCTAATTCGTGCAGAGCCTACAACTGTTAAGTACGAAACCCGTCTGCGGGCGCTGCAAGCCCTGCTTAATGCCGACAAGCTGCACCACCTAACCGATAGAGAACGGCGGGAGCTAGACAAGAGCATCAAGTGGGGCGAAATAACCCCCAAGGGCTTTCAGCGGCTACCGATAGACGAAGACCCAATTACGGGGTATTAGTCTCACCCACGGAGGAATAACATGACCCGCAAATACATATGCCCCTCATGTGGTGAAAAGGAGGGCGTACCTATCATGTACGGCTATCCAATCCATACAGCTATTGAAGCCTCAGAACGGGGAGAGGTTGCTTTGGGTGGCTGCTGCATCGGTGATAACGACCCTGAGCGCCGTTGCCTGAAATGTGAGCATGAGTGGCGCATTGAACCGCGCAAGTACGTTTGCCCCGCCTGTGGCGAAAAGGCGGGCATCGGTCTCCGTGATGGTTTTCCGTCCGGCGGTGGATTGGACGCATTGAAAACAATGGCCGACCGATTCGGTATGGGGTTCATGCCTCAAAGAGAATCGGATAGGTTGTGCATCAAGTGCGGTAATGAGTGGCAGATCAATCACCGGATTACCGACCCGCTCGCCATACCCAAAGAGTGAACCCTTCGCGCGCGTGCGCGTATTGGTAGGGAAATTCGGGGCAAAACCTTACGGCATAGGGCTTTGACGAGTGAAAAATTACAGTCTCCCTCGCGCGCGCGCGTACTGTTCTCGAAATTCGGGATTAGCCTGTCCGTTAGCCTCGCGCGGGCGCGCGTATTGGTGCGAAAATTCGGGTTGTAGGTGTCATAGCGGTTCGCGCCCGCGTGTTGTAATTGTTCAGAAATACGGGCGCGCGCGTAGTCATTGGGACAAAATACCGGTCAGTTAAATCATTCGACCCATTAGACCACCACGCAAACTCCGGCTGAGGCGTTTTCTGTTCTACGGCTAATGGATGGCATCACCGAACAATGAAGAACGCCTTACGCAGCCAATGAACTTGGCTTTGCCGTCTTGGGTGGCTTGTGAGCAAAAGGCGGTGCAATCGTAGGCCGATAGTTCAGGACTAGACCACGCAGACTAGAACGGCGACTTGCTTTTAATTCGGCGACAACCTGTTCGCGTTGTTGTTCGACCCGTGATCGTGACCCTATTTGCTGACCTTGTGCTTTGTCTTCTTCGCAACACCCTGAGATGGTAACTTCTAGATGGTGTCCGGGAGACGGTGCAGAGCAATCATTAAAACCGCCCCGAATAGCACCGGGAGACGGTGCAGAGAAGCCTTTGGCTACACCGGGAGACGGTGCAATAGAAACGGTCTTTGCACCGGGAGACGGGATAAGCGATTTGTTTTCTTTGTAAGCACTTCGGAGAAACCCGGCTTCGGCTCCGTAGTCATATCCGCTAAGTTTATCTAGCATATGCCACGTTATCGCGTACCAACTCGCCTTGTTTGGCCGCTGCCCTTTGACGGTTTCATAGATGAAGCCCGAATCAAGTAGTTTGTTTTTAGCCCTTGTAATCACATCGTTACTATTCCAACCACGGGGTTCAAGATATTCTCGGCTGCATAACAACCTTCCGTTATTGTCTCCACGGTACTGCCTAGCAATCTCAATGAGTAGTGCTTTGGCCGGATGGCTTAGCTTCTTAAATGCAGGTGAATCAATAACCGCAGTTGGTAACGCTATAAATGAACCGTGGTCACGTTTTGATTTGCTAGAAATTGGCTTTTTACGACTCATGCTTAGGCCTCCAATACATACAGCGCAACGCGGTGAGCCTTCCCGCTATCGGTTGCCTGTTTAACCCAATGGGTCGTGATTCGCTTACCCATACGGCGCAATTCCATTATTCGGGGAGCGGGTGACATCACATCCAAGTACTTACGCATTTCGATGGTGGTGATAGCGCCATGAGTACGCAGCGCGTCCAAAATGCGTTCGCGTTGGTTCTGTGCTGAATTACCGCGATGATTGCGGGCGATAGAAGTTAGTGATTCGGCGGTGGCGTGAGATGGGGTTTCGCGTACAACAAGCCCTGACCCCTTCGTTTTACGGTTGTGGCTTTTCATTTCGCACCCTCGCCTAGGCCAACATATGCTCCTGCCGTTCTAAATCGCTTAGCCTGAGTTACGGCCACCTTCGCGCCGCCTCCGGTGTTGTAACACCACCCGCTTTCACGATTTATCGAACCAAACTCACTCCGTAGTGTTTCATCTAACGTGAAGGCGTCTGCCATCAAACGTTCAGTTGATGTATCGCGATCAGCAACTCGCTGCTTATGCAGCTCAGCACGCAATGTGCGGCGGCGTATATTGAATTGGACGTTCATGGCCGATTAAGCCTTTTCAATCAGATTTCTGATGTCTTCGGCACGCCATGCCGTAACCCTGCTAGATAGCTTCACAGGTTTTGGAAATTTTCCGGTTCTGACGCCATCCCACCAACATGACTTGCTTACAGGGATGATTGGGGCAGTTCCGCGCTTTTTATCTCCTAAGATTTGAGGTAGTCGGAGAAAGCCGGTTTCAGGTAGTTGTTTCATGAGGATTGTTCCCGTGTGTGTTAGTACGGTGCAATCCTCGCTTGTGCTGAATTTCCACGAAACGATGCTGCTAGCAGGGTTGGTACTCTGCTAGAACAGTAGGTGTTTTACTCCGGTGAACGATTTCTTTGCCATTTAGTGCACCATCGCTCAATCACCTGCGTTGATTCGAGTACCGGGAACTTATCGCACATGACGCGGGCAAACGCCGCCTTGCCCTCGTACATCGAAGGGTCAGACTGCCAACGCTCCCACCATTCACGCACACCGGCTTTTGCGGCTTGTTTTGAGGCACGCTTTGAATTTTTTGTGTACGAAGCTATTGCCGCTTTTTTTGCTGTTTGAACGCGTGCCAATTTACCGCCTATGTCCGAAATCTTGGCAATAAGCTTGTCGCTGCCGGTTAATAGGTCAATAACCTCGGTTTTTGTCTTCTTTGACGCCTGCGTTGTTGCAACAGATAGCAGTTCGGCAATCTCGCGGAGAAGTCCGGCATAGCCTCTATAGTAGTTCGCTTCATCTTCAGCAATTTTTTTTAAGATGTCGATTCCGGCGCAAAACTTTATAAATTCATCAATGTTGTTGAGATTTTCGTAAAGTTTGTGCATCGACGATTTGCTTTCTGCAAACTCCCTTTCGAAAGCGACAGAGTCGGTGAATCTGTCCATGCTGCTCATTGGATCAATGGAAATCTCTGCAATCTCGCGTGCGTTCAGGAGCAACGAGCGTTCCTGCTCTTCCGTCAGCGGTTTTGATTTGGTGTTCATAGATTCCCCGGTGTGTTCAGGTGTTACGCTGCTAGCAGTTCCCGCAGTGCCTTGGTGTGGGTTACATCGCCCGCCAATGATTCGATATGGCGCAACAGTTGAGCTTCAGGGCTAAATTCCTCTCCGTCACCGCGTTGCTCTAACAGAGTCTTTGCAGATAAGGCGATGGCTTTAATGGTGTTCAGCTTGTCTTGAATCAGGTCTAGTTGCAGTTCAGCGGTCATTTTCATGCTCCGATTTGATTAGATTGGGTGGGAAAGCTAATGATGTCAGCGCCTTTTCTAAGTTTGTCCAAATAGTCTGACCACGCTTGCATCATTTCTTTGCGTTGGGGCAGGTGTGTAGTCCGGTTGTACGCCCGCCCGTTCGCGTCCTTAACAGCGTGTGACAGTTGGTGCTCAATCAGGTGAGGCGGGTAGTGCAATACCTCATCAAGTATCGTTCTGCCGGCTGCGCGCCATCCGTGGCCGGTCATTTCATCCTTGCCGATACCCATAGATCGGAAGGCCGCTAGGATTGCGTTGTCGGACATTGGACGCTCAAAGCTACGCGCGCTTGGAAACACGAACTGACTAAATTTAGTCAGGGGGTGCAGTTCTTTGAGAAGTGCAACTACCTGAGAGGATAACGGTACTATGTGCGGCGTTTCGGTCTTCGATACCGTAAAACACCATTCTGCGGACTCTAGGTTGATCTCTGACCACTTGGCCTTGCGTAGTTCGCCGGGGCGCACAAAAACCATTGGTGCAATCCTGAGCGCAGTCATTACGGTGGCGGTTCCCTGATAACCATCGATAGCACGCAAAATCTTGGCTACTTCATCAGGTGTCGTTGCAGCCGCAAAGTGCGTCCCCTTAACCGGGGCTAATGCTCCACCGATGTCGCTAGCAGGGTTACGCGTGGCGCGCCCGGTAGCGATGGCATAGGTAAAAATGCTTTTGAGGTTCTGTAATGCGCGGTGTGCAGTTTCGCCGGCACCCCGTGCTTCGATACGCCGGATTGTTTGAAGTATCAAGGGCGCTTCAAGGTCAGCAATGGGTTTAACGCCAATCCACGGGAAAATGTCACGCTCCAAACGCCGAATGATCCGGTTTGCGTGGGAGTCTACCCATACTGTCTTTTGCTTATCGAACCATTCCCGTGCCACAACCTCAAAGCTGTTGGCCGCTTTGGATAACCGGGCGCTTTTCTCTGCCCGCTTGGCTTCTGTTGGGTCTACCCCATTGGCTAGCAGTTTCCGGGCGTGTTCAAGGCGGTCACGGGCATCAGCCAAGCTAACTTCGGGATATACGCCGATAGAGTAAGTTTTCCGCTTTCCGTTAAAAGCATAGTCATAGCGCCATAGCTTTCCTCCATTGGTTTTGACCAATAGGTACAGGCTTTTCCCATCAGGCAACTTGTAATCCTTAACAGAGGCCTTTGCTGATCGGATTTTGGTATCTGAAAGCTTCATTTTTACGGTATCGGTTTTGCGGTATTGGTCTAATACCGTCATATATACCGTCGATACCGTAGGATTGCAAGGGGTGGCATTGGATTGCAATGGACGAAAAAAAGACCGGAAACCTTTTAAAATCAGGTTGATCCGGTCTTTACCGTATCGCTACGGATTTGGTGTTGGTGGAGCCGGCGGGAATCGAACCCGCGTCCGAAAGTCCGCGACAAGCAGTTCTACATGTGTAGTTCGGTCAATTGAATTTAGTCTTGTCGCGCCGGCCGAACAGGCTCGCTTCAGACGATTCACTAAATTTTCGAGTCAGGCCCCGTGACATGACCAAACCTTATCTCGTGTTCATGATCCCGATGTAGCTTTCGCTACCTGACCCATGAGCAAGTCAGTTCGGGAGCCAGCTGCAATTAAGCAGCTAGAGCGTAGCGCTCGTCGTTGGCGATTGTGTTGTTTTCAGTTGGTTTTACGAGGTAGCTGAGCCTCGACATGCCCTGTCTTGCTTTGTAACCCCCGTCGAAACCAGGTCGGCCCCGTGAGTCTTACATCACATAAGTTGGGAGTCTAGCACAGGCTTTCAAGCAGGTCGTGCAGATCTTTGGGTGTCTTCACGATGTGGTGCGCATTCCATTGCTCGATGGGCGGCCCATCACCCAGATAGCCCCAGCGCACGGCAACGCTAGTCATGCCAGCGGCATGAGCGGCTTGTACATCACGCAGATCGTCGCCGACGTAGAGGCAGGCTTCAGGCGCTATGTTGATGGCCTTTGCTGCATGAAGCAGGGGGTCGGGTGCCGGCTTAGGATTGGGCGTGGTATCACCACCCACGGTGACGGCGCAGCGCTGGCCCAGACCCAGTTGATTCACGAGGGGCAGGGCAAAAAACTCGACCTTGTTGGTCACGATCCCCCAGGGCAGGCCGCGATCTTCGATACCATCCAGAAGTTGCGGGATGCCAGCAAATAACCGGGTATGAACGCACAGATTGTGTTCATAGAAAGACAGAAAGCGCAGGCGGGCGTGTTCAAACCCCGGGTCATCCGGCGTGAGTCCCACGGCTTCTTTCAGTAGGCCGCGAGCACCTTGAGAGGCCAGTGGGCGGAGTATTTCAACAGGTAAGGGCGGCACACCATCGGCCAACCTCAGACTGTTGGCAGCGTAGGCCAGATCAGGCGCGGTATCGGCCAGCGTGCCGTCCAGATCAAAGAGAACCGCCTGGATTTTAGGCATCAGGCGCTACGACGTAAGTGAACCATGTAATTGATGCTGGTGTCGTTGCCTAGGCTATACACCTTAGTGAGCGGGTTGTAGCGCATGCCGGTCATGCTGACCAGATCAAGCCCGGCGTGGCGAGCCATGCGGACTAGTTCGGCCGGTTTGATGAATTTGGCATAGTCATGCGTGCCTTTGGGCAGCATGTTGAGGATGTACTCGGCACCGATAATGGCAAAGAGATAAGCCTTGGGGTTGCGGTTCAGTGTCGATAGGAAGACATCACCACCGGCTTTCACCAGTTTGGCGCAGGCATCAATGGTTTGTTGTGGATCAGGCACATGTTCCAGCATCTCCAGGCAAGTTACTGCATCAAAGGCACCCGGATGCTCGGCTGCCATGGTTTCAGCCGCTATGTGGCGGTAGTCGACTTTGGCACCGCTTTCCAGCAAGTGGAGCTTGGCAACACCGAGCGCTTTGTCTGATAGGTCGATGCCAGTAACGTCAGCGCCCTGGGTCGCCATGGCTTCCGAGAGAAGGCCGCCGCCACAACCGATATCGATGATCTTTTTGCCGGTGAGGCCAATGGCCTGATCAATCCAGCGGGTACGCAGTGGGTTGATCTCGTGCAGGGGCTTGAATTCGCTATTCGGATCCCACCAGCGGTGAGCAAGATCAGAAAACTTCTGTACTTCGGCCGGATCGGCGTTGGTGCTTTGCTGTAGCGGGGCGTTCATATCGATACTGACTAGCGAGTAAGTAATACTAAGATTATAAAGCCAGGGGAGGGGCTCTGCGCTTGTGGCATAAGCTGCGGGCATTAAAAAAGCCACCCGAAGGTGGCTTTTTCTCGTGCTTCGAAACTCGGCAATTACTTGGTGCCGATGATTTCGAGAACTGCACGACGGTCTGGCTGCAGACAGTCAACCAGCTTCTTGTTGCTGCCGTTCTGTGCGCCACCGATCTTGTCACATGTCTTGCCTGTAACTGGATTGGCCTTGCCCTTACCTTCGGTGTAAACCTTGTCAGCTGGGATACCCTTCGAAACCAGGTATGCCTTAACCGAGTTAGCACGGTGCTGCGACAGCTTCAGGTTGTAAGCGTCAGAACCGATGCGGTCGGTGTAACCAACAGCAACGATAACTTCAACCTTAAGAGCCTTGGCTTGTTCAACAACGTTGTCCAGAGCCTTCTTGCCTTCAGGCTTCAGGTCAGCCTTGTTGAAGGCGAACAGCGTGTCAGCAGCCAGGGTGATCTTGGCACCAGCTGGAGCAGCCTTCTGGGCACCACCTTCGCACTCGGCGATGGCGTTTGCTGGAGTCCAGTAGCCATCGCGCCAGCACAGGCCAGCACCACTCTTGACTACGTTGAAATCTTTGTCGACCAGATAGGCAACAGTGCCGTTAGGGTCGATACCTGGGGTAGCAGCGTGCGCAACGGTAGCACCCACGCCCAGGCCGGCAACGATTGCAGCCAGGACGGCTTGCTTAGCAGAAATACGCATGGTCATTCCTCATTCGTGTTGTAGATAATTAACAGCAGGAACGGGCACTCCTTGTGAGCACACCTAACCTCTGAGGCGATTCTCCCACGTTTTGGCCTTGGCGTATATCTCTCCGTGAGAAATTTTCTGAAGGTGTTTCTTTTTTACAACACATTCGCCATCGATCCAGACATGGGTGACATGCTCCCTACCTGCTACATGGATTATATGCGATGCCGGGTCAAAAACGGGCAATGTGGCCATGTTGTCCAGGGCAATCGCGCAAAAATCCGCACGCTTGCCGATGCCTAGGGAGCCGATCTTGTCCTGGAGTCCTAGTGCGCGGGCACCCCCCAGTGTTGCCATATATAAGAGGGTGTGCGCTGGAAAAAGCCCGGGATCCTGTTCGGTGCCTTTAGCGAGCAATCCGGCTAGGCGGGTTTCAGATAATAGATCCAGGCGATTGTTGCCAGCGGCACCATCCGTGCCAATACCTATATTAATACCGACTTTTTGCAACGCGGCGGTGCGGGCAATGCCCGAGCCAAGTTTCAGGTTGGCAGCCGGGCAGTGCGCCACATGCATATTATTGCGCGCCATCAGCGCGATGTCGTTGTCATTCAGGGCAACGGCATGCACGGCGAGTGTTTGTGGTCCCAGAATACCCAGACGTTCAAGGCGTTCCAGCGGGCGCACGCCATGTTGACGAAGGCTGTCGTTGACCTCGTGCTGGGTTTCGTGCACATGGATGTGAATGCCTAGGCCGGTTTGCGCTGACAGTGTGGCTACTTTTTCGAATGTTGCGTCAGAAACGGTATAGGGCGCATGGGGTGCCAACATAAAACTCAGGCGAGGGTGGTTGCGTAGGGCGTCGCGAGTGGCCAGGCCTCGGTTCAGATAATCATCGGCCCCTAGGCCGTAGGCTGTGGGCACCTCGAAAGCCAGTATGCCCAGACTGGCTCGAATACCCGATTGGTCAACGGCTTCAGCAGCCGCTTCCGGGAAAAAATACATGTCATTGAAGGTGGTCACACCCGATAACAACATCTCGGCACAGGCGAGCAGGGTGCCATCGCGCATCATTTCGGTGCTTACCCAGCGGCTTTCCAGCGGCCATATCCATTCTTCTAGCCAGGTTTTGAGCGGTTGGTCATCTGCAATGCCCCGCATCAGGGTCATGCCGGCATGGGTATGCGTGTTAACCAGGCCTGGGATGACGACGTGGTCGGCCAGATCTTCAATGGTGTTGGCCGCATAGCGCTGAATTGCAGCTTCCCGGGGGAGCAAGTCAAGGATCTCGCCATTATTAATAACCAGGGCGTGGTCTTCCAGTACGACGTTGGCCGGTTCAATTGGAATAATCCAGCGTGGGCAGACCATCAGGTCGGCTTTAATCGGCGTTGGTGAGGGTGCGTGGTTAGGCATGTTCTGCATGTTAAACTTGAACAATTTTTCCGGATACCGGTTTCTGGCAGTTTTACTGTCTAAGCGCCCTATTTATGCCGGAAAGTTTCTGAACCGTACCATTTTTGCCCAGTCACGAAAGTTTTATGGACAATTTCGCCAAAGAAACACTGCCGATTAGCCTCGAAGACGAAATGCGACGCTCGTATCTTGATTACGCCATGAGCGTGATCGTGGGACGTGCGCTACCGGATGCGCGCGACGGCCTCAAACCGGTGCACCGCCGTGTGCTGTTTGCGATGCATGAGCTGAATAACGACTGGAACAAGGCGTATAAGAAATCGGCGCGTGTCGTTGGTGATGTCATCGGTAAGTACCACCCGCACGGTGATACGGCGGTTTACGACACCATCGTGCGTATGGCGCAGGATTTCTCGCTGCGTTACATGCTGGTTGATGGCCAGGGTAACTTCGGTTCGGTTGATGGCGACAATGCGGCTGCGATGCGTTACACGGAAGTGCGTATGGCGCGCATCGGTCACGAACTACTGGCTGACATTGATAAAGAAACCGTCGACTTTGGTCCAAACTACGATGGCTCGGAACAAGAGCCGCTGATTCTGCCGGCCCGTATCCCGAACCTGCTGATTAACGGTTCGTCGGGTATTGCCGTGGGTATGGCGACCAATATTCCACCGCACAACCTGTCAGAAGTGCTGTCGGCGTGCCAGGCGCTCCTGGCGAATCCCGATCTCACCATCGATCAATTGATCGACATCATTCCGGCCCCTGACTTCCCGACTGCCGGCATTATTTACGGCATTTCGGGCGTGCGCGATGGCTATCGCACCGGTCGCGGCCGTGTGGTCATGCGCGGCAAAACGCATTTCGAAGAGCTGGATAAATCGGGTAACCGCCAGTCGATCATCATCGATGAACTACCTTATCAGGTGAACAAGCGCACCCTGCTCGAGAAAGTTGCCGAGCTGGTCAACGAGAAGAAGATTGAAGGCATTTCGGAAATCCGCGACGAGTCGGATAAGTCCGGTATGCGTGTCGTGATCGAACTGAAGCGTAATGAGATCCCAGACATCATCTTGAACAACCTCTACAAGATGACGCAGCTGCAAGATACCTTCGGCATGAACATGGTGGCGCTGGTTGATGGCCAGCCTCGTTTGCTGAATCTGAAGCAGATGCTGGAATGCTTCCTGGCACACCGCCGCGAAGTGGTCACACGTCGTAATGTGTTTGAACTGCGTAAAGCGCGCGACCGTGGCCACATCCTGGAGGGTCTGGCCGTTGCATTGTCGAATGTGGATGAGATCATTGCCCTGATCAAGGCTGCGCCGACACCGGCTGATGCTAAGGTTGGTCTGATGTCGCGCACCTGGAAAAGTCCGGTGGTTGAAGAGATGCTCAAGCGTGCTGCTGCTGAAGCATCTCGCCCAGAAGGCCTGTCGCCGGAATTTGGCATGTCGGCCAAGGGTTACCGCATGTCGGATGTTCAGGCGCAGGCTATTCTGGAACTGCGTCTGCAACGCCTGACAGGTCTGGAACAGGACAAGATCGTTAACGAATACCGTGAAGTCATGGAAAAGATTGCCGATCTGATCGACATTCTTTCTAATCCGGCGCGTGTGACAGAAATTATTGCGCAGGAACTGAATGAAGTGCGTGAGCAGTTCGTTGTTACCGCCAAAGACAAGCGTCGTTCGGAAATCGTGACGCATACCCAGGATCTGGGCGTGGAAGATCTGATTGCACCGCAAGACATGGTGGTGACCTTGTCGCACACCGGTTACATCAAGAGCCAGCCGCTTACCGATTACCGTGCGCAGCGTCGCGGTGGCCGTGGCAAACAAGCGGCAGCGATTAAAGACGATGATTTTGTCGAGCACCTGTTCGTGGCAAATACGCACGATTACATCCTGTGCTTCAGCAACCGCGGCCGTTGTTACTGGCTGAAGGTGTATGAAGTGCCACAGGGTTCGCGTATCTCGCGTGGCAAGCCAATTGTGAATATGTTCCCTCTGGATGAAGGCGAGAAGATCAACGCCATCCTGCCAGTGAAGGAATTCGCCGAAGATCGTTACGTCTTTATGGCCACCTCGCAAGGTACGGTCAAGAAGACGCCGCTGTCTGACTTCTCCAACCCGCGTAAGGCCGGCATTATCGCCGTGGCGCTGGATGAAAGCGACTTCCTGATCGGCGCGCTGCTCACCTCGGGCAGTAACGACATCATGCTGGTGTCCGATGCCGGTAAAGCTGTCTGGTTCGACGAAGAAGATGTGCGTCCGATGGGCCGTCCGGCCCGTGGTGTGCGTGGTATGAAGCTGCAGAAGGACCAGAACGTGCTGTCGCTGCTGGTGGCGCACGATGATGCCGAAACGGTGCTGGTCGCTACCGAGAATGGTTTCGGCAAACGCACGGCACTGGCTGACTTCCGTCACTCGGGTCGCGGCACGCAGGGCGTCAAGGCCATTGCTGATAGCGCCCGTAACGGGCGTGTCGTTGCCGCCAAACTGGTGAGCGACGAAGACGAAATCATGCTCATCACTACCGGTGGCGTGCTGATCCGTACGCGTGTGAAGGAAATTCGTGAACTGGGTCGCGCTACGCAAGGCGTCACGCTGATTTCGCTGGATGACGGCGAAAAGCTGGCCGGTCTGGAAAAGATCGTTGAAACTGACGACGAAGAAGAAAATTAATTCATCGGATTAAACAAGATGCGTCACTGGAATTTTGCTGCAGGCCCCGCCACCATACCGCTGGCGGTGCTTGAGCAGGTGCGGGAAGAATTGCCCGATTGGCACGGTGCCGGTTGTGGTGTGATGGAAATGAGTCACCGTGGCAAGATCTACACGGGTATCTACGAGCAAGTGATTGCCGATCTGCGCAAGCTGATGGATATCCCGGAAGACTATGCCATCCTGTTTCTACAGGGCGGTGCCACACTCCAGTTCTCGCAGATTCCGATGAACATTCTGGATGGCGGTTCTGCGGATTACCTCACCACCGGCGCCTGGTCTGAAAAAGCCGTTAAGGCGGGCCAGCGACTTTATGGCGATGCGATTTGCGAAGCCGGTACCAGTGCTGAGAGTGGCTTTACGCGTCTGGTTGATCCGGCATCAATGACTTTGAACCCGAATGCCAAGTACCTGCACTTCTGCAGTAACGAAACCATCGGTGGTGTTGAAGTGTTTGATCTCAAGCAACTGGGTGCCGCTGTGCAACCCGGCGTGCCCCTCGTTGCTGATATGTCATCGAACATTCTGTCGCGCCCGATTAATGTGCGTGACTATGGGTTGATTTATGCCGGAGCGCAGAAGAACATCGGACCGGCCGGCGTAACGCTGGTGATTGTGCGCAAAGATTTGCTGGGTAAAGCGTCGAAGGCGATACCGGCATTGATGGATTACGCCGAGCAGGAGAAAAACACCTCCATGCTGAATACCCCACCGACCTTTGGCATTTACATGTCGGGCCTGGTGTTCCAGTGGCTGCTCAAGCAAGGCGGCTTGCCGGCGATTGCCAAGGTGAATCAGGCCAAAGCCGAGCTCTTGTACAAAACCATCGACGGTAGTGGCGGTTTCTATACGAACAGCATCGCAACGGATTGCCGCTCGTGGATGAATGTGCCGTTTACGTTGAAAGATAAAGCCCTGGACCCGATCTTCCTGGAAGAATCGGATAAAGCTGGTCTGCTGGCCTTGAAGGGTCATAAAATGGTGGGCGGTATGCGGGCCTCTATTTACAACGCCATGCCGATGGAAGGCGTTCAAGCCTTAGTCGCCTTCATGAACGACTTCATGCGTCGCCACGGCTAATTTATTTATTCACCGGCAGTCAGCAAGGAGAGGGTGATGTCATCAGATAAGAATTCGGGGCAGACAATCCAGGAAGCGCTGGCGGTTGTGCGTGAGCAGATTGATGGCATTGACGGCACCTTGCTGGAACTGCTTAATCGCCGAGCCCAGTGTGCCCGTGAAGTCGGTGAGATCAAAGCGCGCTTTGGCGATGATGGGTTTATCTACCGCCCGGAGCGCGAAGCTCAGGTGCTGCGTCGTCTGCAGGAACTGAATCAGGGGCCGCTGGCCAACGAGACCATTACCCGTCTGTTTCGTGAAGTCATGTCGGCCTGTTTGGCGCTGGAACAACCGATTAGCGTGGCTTTCCTCGGCCCTCTCGGTACGTTCTCTGAGTCTGCCGCCGTTAAACAGTTTGGTCACGCCGTACGTCTGTTGCCGCAGGCATCGATTGACGACGTCTTCCGTGAAGTGGAAGCAGGGCATGCAGACTATGCCGTGGTGCCTGTCGAGAACTCGACTGAAGGTGCAATTGGCCGCACGCTGGATCTGCTGCTCGGTACGTCACTCAAAATTTGTGGCGAAGTGGTGGTGCGTATTCATCAAAACCTATTGACCCGTTCATCGGGCCTGGGTGAGATCAAACAGGTGCTATCCCATGCCCAGTCTCTGGCTCAGTGCCATGAGTGGCTGAATCGTAATCTGCCGGATGTGCCGCGTATACCTGTTGCCAGTAATGCGGAGGCAGCGCGTCGCGCCGCCGAGGATTCAAGCATTGCTGCTATTGCCGGTGAAGCGGCTGCTGAACGCTATCAACTGCCGCATCTGGCCAGTAACATTGAAGACGAACCGAATAATACCACCCGTTTTCTGGTGTTGGGTCGCTTTGCCGCGGGCGTGTCCGGTCAGGATAAAACCTCGTTGATTCTGTCAACGCCTAACCGTACCGGTGCGCTGCAATCGCTGCTGGCACCCCTGGCACAAGCGGGCGTTTCGATGACCCGTTTAGAGTCTCGTCCGGCACGTCATGCGCTTTGGGAATACGTATTCTTTGTCGATATTGAAGGCCACGCCGACGCAGCGCCGGTGAAGGGCGCGTTAGAGAAACTGGCAGCGGATGCGGCCTATCTCAAGGTGCTGGGTTCCTATCCGATTGCTGTTTACTGAGATTGATTGCACGTTATGAGTCTGCTCGATCACGCCTTATCCAATATCAAGAAAATTGCGCCTTACCAGCCGGGTAAGCCAATTACCGAAGTCGCGCGCGAGCTGGGCTTGCCGGTTGAATCAATTATCAAACTGGCGTCGAATGAAAACCCGTTGGGCATGAGCCCCAAAGCACGTGCTGCCGTTCAGGATGCGATTGATGGTTTAGCGCGTTACCCGGATGACTTCGAGCTGAAGGCAGCACTCGCCAAACACAATGGTGTCGAAGCCAATCAGATCGTTCTGGGTAATGGCTCCAATGATGTGCTGGAACTGATTGCCCAGGTGTTTCTGGCACCGGGTCGTTCCGCAGTCTTTTCGGCGCATGCCTTTGCGGTCTATCCACTGGCAACCATGGGTGTGGGCGGTGAATGCATTGCCGCTGCTGCCAAAGACTATGCGCATGATCTGCCAGCGATGCGTGCTGCCGTGCGTGAAGACACGCGTATTGTGTGGATTGCAAACCCGAATAACCCAACGGGCACATTCCTACCGTACGATGAGCTCAAGGCCTTTATCGCCAGCTTGCCGCGAGACATTATCGTTGTGCTGGATGAAGCCTATAACGAGTATCTGGCGCCGGAACACCGTGTCGATACCACCGAGTGGCTCAAAGAATTTGATCACCTGGTGATCACACGCACCTTCTCGAAGATTTATGGCATGGCCGGGCTGCGCATCGGTTACGCATTAGCGACGCCGGCTGTGGCCGACCTGATGAATCGTGTGCGCCAACCGTTTAATTGCAACAACCTCGCGTTGGCGGGTGCCATTGCCGCGTTAGAAGATAGCGAGTTCCTGGCGCAGAGTTTTGAGCTCAACCAGTCGGGCATGCAACAGATTAATGCGGGTCTGGATCAGTTGAGTTTGAAGGTTCTGCCGAGCCACGCCAATTTTGTGACGTTTAACGTGGCCGATGCAGCGGGTGTGAATCAGCGGTTGCTCAAGCAAGGCGTGATTGTGCGACCACTGGCGGGCTATGCCATGCACGATTGGCTTCGTGTGACCATTGGTACGCAAGCCGAGAATGCACGCTTCCTTGAAGCGCTTGCGGTCGCCATTAAATAAATACGCATAAGAAAGCACCTCCATGCACTTCGGCAAAGTTCTGATATTCGGTGTGGGGTTGATTGGTGCGTCTTTTGCGCGCGGACTGAAAGCGGCCAAAGCGGCTGACGAAATTATCGGCTTCGGTCGTACGCCTAAAAGCCTGAAAGCCGCCTATGACCTCGGCATCATCGACGAAGTAGGCATCAACCCCGGCGCTGATGTGCGCGAAGCCGATCTCATTCTGGTGGCCACGCCGGTCGGGCAGATGCCGGAGATTTTTCAGCGTATTGCACCCTATCTAGGCCCGCAGACGATCGTTACTGATGCGGGCAGCACGAAGGGTGATGTGGTTGAGGCCGCCCGTGCTGCCTTCGGCAACAAGATCAATCAATTCGTACCCGGACACCCCATTGCCGGTGCGGAAACCAGTGGGGCTGCCGCGTCCAAAGCCGATCTGTATCAGGGCCGTAAAGTCGTGCTCACCCCGCTGCTAGAGAATTCAGTCGAAGACATCGAAAAAGTAAAACGCGCCTGGGAACTGTGCGGCGCTGATGTCCGTATCCTCGACTCAGAAACTCATGACCGCGTGTTTGCGGCGGTGAGTCATTTGCCACATTTGCTGGCGTATGCCCTGGTCGATGAATTTGCGCGTCGTCCAAACGCGAATCAACTGTTTGATTATGCGGCGGCAGGTTTTCGTGACTTCACCCGCATTGCGGGTAGCCACCCTGAAATGTGGCGCGATATTTCGCTCGCCAATCGCACGGCTTTGCTCGCCGAGCTCGATCGCTACGGCGCTGCGCTGATGCGTTTGCGTCAGGCGCTGGTCAATAGCGATGGCGAAGCCCTTGCGTCTATTTATGCCAACGCGCGTGATGCGCGTCAGAATTGGTCTCACTAATGAATCATTTGCCTTTCCTGGATCTGCCGGCCATCTTGTCGGCCGGTGGCACCGTGCGTCTGCCGGGTTCCAAAAGCCTCTCTAACCGGATTCTGTTGCTCGCTGCATTGGCAGAGGGCGAAACCGAAGTCCGTGATCTCCTGAAGTCGGATGACACCGATCGTATGCTGGAAGCACTGGCACAGTTGGGCGTTAAGGTTGCGCCAGCGGGTGAAGGCGCCATTAAAGTGCAAGGTTGCGGTGGCAAGATTCCGGTGAAAGAAGCCAAGTTGTTTCTGGGTAATGCGGGTACGGCTTTTAGACCTTTAACCGCCGCATTGGCGCTAGCCCGTGGTTCGTACCATCTGTCGGGCGTGCCCCGCATGCATGAACGCCCGATTGGCGACCTGGTGGATGCGCTGCGCCATTTGGGCGCTGACATCACGTGTGAAGCTAACGACGGTTACCCACCGCTGCAGATTCGCCCTGGTGTAGATAACGGGGCAGTTATGGTGCCGGTGAAAGGGAACGTATCAAGCCAGTTTCTCACCGGTCTGTTGATGGCACTACCGCTGCTGGATCGAACCGTCACCGTGGAAGTGGTCGGTGAGCTGATTTCCAAGCCGTACATTGAAATTACCCTAGCCACCATGCACCGCTTTGGCGTCGATGTGGTGCGTGAGGGTTGGCAAAAATTTACCGTACAGGGTGGTGCACGCTACAAATCGCCCGGCGTTGTGTACGTTGAAGGGGATGCCTCCTCTGCATCGTATTTCCTCGGTCTCGGCGCCATTGCCGGCGGCCCGGTGCGTGTAGAAGGCGTTGGGGCAGATTCGGTGCAGGGCGATGTGCGTTTTGCTGATGCGCTGGCCGCGATGGGCGCGCGAATCACTATGGGCCCTAACTGGATTGAAGCCGCACCGCCATTGAACGGCAAACTCAAGGGCATCGAACAGGATTGCATTGCGATCCCCGATGCCGCTATGACGCTGGTGCCCGTGGCCGTGTTTGCCGCAGGCCCTACCAAACTAACAGGTATTGCCAGCTGGCGCGTAAAAGAAACCGACCGTATCGATGCCATGGCAAATGAATTGCGTAAGTTGGGTGGCCAGGTTGAAACTACAGCCGATACGCTTACCGTGTATCCGCCTACGAGCCTGAGTGAATTGCATTGCGCCGAGATTGAAACCTACGACGATCACCGGATTGCCATGTGTTTCTCGTTGATGACACTAGCAACGCCGCTGCGTATTCTGGATCCGGGCTGCACGGCCAAGACCTTCCCAGATTATTTTGATCGTTTTGCAGAAGTCACCCAGGCAGTACCCGTCATTGCCATTGATGGGCCGTCGGCCTCGGGCAAGGGTACCGTCACGCAACGTGTGGCCGATGCGCTGGGTTGGCACTACCTGGATTCCGGTGCGCTCTATCGTTTAACCGCCTTGGCTGCGCGTAAAGCAGGCGTGGATTGGCAAGACGAAGCCGCCGTAGCGGAAATCGCTGCGCGCCTGCCGGTGCGTTTTGTGGGTGGCCAGACCCTGCTCGGTGACGAAGTGGTCGACGATCAGATGCGTACTGAAGAAATGGGCATTGGTGCCTCGACCGTGGGTGCCTTGCCGGCGGTTCGTGATGCCTTGCTGCTGCGCCAGCGGGCGTTTCGCCAGGCACCAGGTTTGGTGGCTGATGGCCGCGATATGGGGTCGGTGGTCTTTCCCGATGCCCAGACCAAAGTCTTTTTAACAGCAACAGCGGTTGTAAGAGCCGACAGACGCTACAAGCAGTTGATGGAAAAAGGTTTTTCCGCTAAACTGCAAGACATTCTTCAGGATCTGGAAGATCGGGACGCCCGCGATGCGGCGCGAACTGTGGCACCACTCCGGCAAGAAGCCGATGCCAAGCTTCTGGAAACATCGCACCTAACCATTGCGCAAGCCGTGGATCAAGTGCTTGATTGGTCCGGAAACAAGGCGTCATAACCCCACGGTAAACGGGTTGTCTCCTGGTGCCTCACAGGTGCCTGGGTCAGCTTTTTTGCTCATTTTTAACCTTAACAAGCTGATCAGTTGCCTGTTGTAAATCACAGCTGGTGCTGTTCTTGTCAGGAAATACCACTCTCATGTCTCAAGCCGATACGTTCGAAAGTTTTGCCGCTCTATTTGAAGAAAGCCTTGCCCGCCAGGATATGCGCCAAGGTGAAGTCATCACTGCTGAAGTGGTGCGCATGGATCAGAATTTTGTGGTCGTTAATGCTGGCCTCAAATCCGAAAGCTATGTCCCCGTACACGAATTCCTGAACGATCAGGGCGAACTGGAAGTTGCCGTTGGCGATTTCGTTCAGGTTGCCATTGAATCGCTCGAAGACGGTTTTGGTGAAACCCGTCTGTCGCGTGACCGCGCAAAACGTATCGCTGCCTGGAACTCGCTGGAAGCCGCTCTCAACGACGGCTCGCTGGTTACCGGTGCCATCACTGGCAAGGTTAAGGGTGGTCTCACTGTTATGGTTAACAGCGTTCGCGCCTTCCTGCCGGGTTCGCTGGTCGACACCCGTCCAGTTAAGGACACCACGCCGTTCGAAGGCAAGACCATGGAGTTCAAGGTCATCAAGCTCGATCGCAAGCGTAACAACGTTGTGCTGTCGCGCCGCGCTGTTCTTGAAGAGAACATGGGCGAAGATCGTCAGAAGCTGCTTGAAACGCTGCAAGAAGGCGCCATCATCAAGGGCGTGGTCAAGAACATCACCGATTACGGTGCCTTCGTTGACCTCGGCGGTATCGATGGTCTGCTGCACATTACCGATCTGGCCTGGCGCCGTGTTCGTCACCCGTCCGAAGTTCTGGCCGTGGGCGACGAAGTGACTGCCAAGGTCCTCAAGTTCGATACCGAAAAGAACCGCGTATCGCTGGGTCTCAAGCAACTGGGCGACGACCCATGGGTTGGCATTGCCCGCCGTTACCCAGCGCAGACCCGTCTGTTCGGCAAGGTGACCAACCTGACCGACTACGGTGCTTTCGTTGAAATCGAACAAGGTATCGAAGGTCTGGTTCACGTCTCCGAAATGGACTGGACCAACAAGAACATTCACCCATCGAAGGTTGTTCAGCTGGGTGACGAAGTTGAAGTCATGATCCTTGAGATCGACGAAGACCGCCGCCGTATTTCGCTGGGCATGAAGCAGTGCCAGTCGAATCCATGGCAGGATTTCGGCCTGAACTTCAAGAAGGGTGACAAGATCAAGGGCGCCATCAAGTCGATCACCGACTTCGGTATCTTCATTGGTCTGGATGGTGGCATCGATGGTCTGGTACACCTGTCGGATCTGTCGTGGAACGTGACTGGCGAAGAAGCCATCCGTAACTTCAAGAAGGGTGACGAAGTTGAAGCCATCGTTCTGGCCATCGACATCGACAAAGAGCGTATCTCGCTGGGCATGAAGCAGATGGATGGAGACCCATTCACCTCGTTCGTTGCCATGCACGACAAGAACAGCCTAGTTAACGGTACCGTTAAGAGCGTTGACGCTCGTGGTGCTGTGATCCAACTGGCTGACGACATCGAAGGTTACCTGCGCGCATCTGAGTTCTCGCGTGATCGTATCGACGATCTGAGCCAGCACGTTAAGGTGGGTGAAGAGCTTGAGACAATGATCACCAACGTGGATCGCAAGACCCGTTCGATCAATCTGTCGATCAAGGCTAAGGACCAGGCTGAACAGCACGAAGCCATGCAGAAGCTTGCTTCTGACAGCTCGGCTGCCACCGGCACGACCAATCTGGGCGCGCTGCTGAAAGCCAAGATGAACCAGCAGGGCTAATCCTCGAATGACCAAGTCAGAACTTATCGCACGGCTGGCGGAACGCTTTCCCCAGCTGGTTGCGAAAGATGCCGAGCTCGCCGTTAAGGTGATCCTGGACGCGATGACCGATGCGCTCTCCCGTGGAGATCGTATCGAGATTCGTGGCTTCGGTAGTTTTTCGCTCAACCACCGTCCGCCGCGTGTAGGTCGTAATCCCCGTTCGGGAGAGCGCGTCGAAGTCCCCGAGAAGTGGGTTCCCCACTTCAAGGCGGGCAAAGAACTGCGTGAGCGGGTAGATGCTGCAGATCTGACAGACGTTGTGAATGCGTCGAACGAAACTGAAGCCCCGGTATTTGCCGTGGCAGCCCAGGGATCGGTCAACGCACTCTAAGCTGATTGAGTCATTTGCGGTAAACTGAAAGCGCTGGTGAAAACCAGCGCTTTTTTTATGGTTGAGTAGGAGTTGGAGAGACAAATGCGGATCATTGCCTGGTTTGTACGAATCGTCGTGTTTTTGCTCTTGCTGGGGTTTGCGCTGGAAAATACCGAACCCGTCCTCATTAATTTCTATCTCGGCTACTTCCTTGAGGCACCGCTCGTCGCTGTGTTGCTCGGTGTGCTTCTGATTGGCTGTCTGGTAGGTGCATTACTCATGCTGCCTACGGTGCTGCGCCTACGCCGCGAAGCGTCACGTCTGCGCCGGGAAGTTGCTCATAAATCCCCGATTAATTCTGTGCCTGGCGAATCCGAAGCGCTGGCTGCGCCTAAGCGCTGAGAGAAACACCATGCTGACGCTTGAGCCCTGGGCCTTATTGATTCTGCCGTTGTTTTTTGCCATCGGCTGGATTGCTGCCCGTATCGATATCAAACATGTGGTGGCTGATTCACGCCGCCTGCCCAAAGCCTATTTTCAGGGCTTGAACTTCCTGCTCAACGAACAGCCCGATCGTGCCATCGAGGCCTTTAACGAAGTCGTTCGAGTAGAACCAGAAACCGTCGAGCTGCATTTTGCCCTCGGGGCACTTTTCCGCCGGCGTGGCGAGCTGGAACGTGCGCTACGCATCCACCAGAACCTGATTAACCGGGAAGACCTGCCGGTTGCGCTCAAAGAGCAAGCCTTGTTTGAACTCGGTATTGATTATCTCAAGTCCGGCTTGCTGGATCGATCAGAAGAGATCTTCAAGCGCCTATCCGAAGGCGCGCGCCGTGAAGAAGCGCTACAACAGTTGCTCGAAATCTATCAGCTGGAAAAGTCATGGGATAAGGCCATTGAACTTGCAGAGCGAATCCCGGATCTGGCTGCGCAGCATGAAGTGGCCGAATTCTGGTGTGAAATGGCTGAAAACGCCTTGATCCGCTCAAAAACCGATGAAGCGCGCCGCCATGTGCAGCATGCATTGAGCC
>JBDLTI010000026.1:0-23950 GCA_039805865.1 Pseudomonadota bacterium
CGACAGCAGCGTATCAATCGCAGCCTTGTTAGCCGACAGAACTTGTTCGTTATTCAGTGCAGACATGGTGAACTCCTTAAAAGGTATCGAAGATAAAATTAAAAGCAAAAGAACGAAAAATCAAAAACCTAAGTCTCGGTATTTCTTATTCTTTGCACCAGACAGTTATTTGCTGCGGTGCAACATAACGAATTATAGACTCCCAAAACACCCTGTCAAGAATTTTTTGTGCAGGACAGCAAAACCGTTGCACTATGGATACAGATCATTGCTTCAGCCCAATGTGGCGCAGAAAATTCCCAGAAGCTGAACATTGGGGCATTATTTACGCATGGCTCACGAAACCCTCAAATCCTTCCAGCGGCAACGTCTCTCGCCCAAAGAGCGTATGGCGCTCGGCAAACACATCCGGCAAAAAACATCTCGTACGAGCCTGGGCGACTATGTGGTTCAAGCAAAACGGCTCAATGCCGTCAGCATTATCAATCGGCAGGCCGAATCACGGATTCCTGAACTGATCCCTATTCGTCATGCCCGCATGGCCGCTAATCCCTTTGCTTTTTACCGCGGTAGCGCCGCCATCATGGCCGGGGATCTGGCACCACTCCCCTCTCCGGACATCCAAGTGCAGCTTTGCGGCGACATGCACGTTAGCAATTTTGGCTTCTTTTCCACGGCTGAACGTCGGCTGGTTTTCGGCATCAATGACTTTGACGAAACCCTACCAGGCAACTTTGACTGGGATCTCAAACGTCTCGCCGCAAGCGCCTTAATCGCAGCCGAATCCCTCGGCCAGGATCAAACCTACGGAGAAAACCTCATCCGTCGTATGTGCAGCAAATACCGGCAATATATGCAGATATATGCCGAAACGCCCTACGTAGAACTAGCACGTACGTATATAGACGAACTCACCATTCTGGAAAGCGCACACATGCGTGGTGTCTCAGATGCTGCTCGGTCGTATGTCAAAAAGCAGATCTCCAAAGCCAGAGTCAATACCAATCAGGGGGTACTCGGCAAGCTGACCGAGCGCCACAGCAAAGGCACCCGGCTCATTGATACCCCGCCTTTTCTAATGCACCTCGATAAAACCATGTATGGCACGCCACTAGTCGATGTGCTGGATGAGGGTCTCAAAAGCTATGCGCATTCACTCCCCTCTGACCGCAGAGACATTCTGGAAAAATACCGGATGGTTGATTACGCGCGCAAAGTCGTTGGTGTGGGGAGTGTTGGCCTCGGCTGCTGGATTCTTTACATGGAAGGTCTTGATTATTCAGACCCGGTCTTCCTACAAAACAAAGTTGCACAACGCTCTGTACTGGCGCCTTACTTTCCGGACAATCAATTCAAGTCGCAGGGACAACGGGTCGTCTATGGTCAACGTCTCATCCAGGGTGCCCCAGACCTCTTTCTCGGCTTCGGCGTTTCTCGTGATTCCGACTTTTATGTCCGTCAGTTGCGCGACATGAAGGGCGGTATTTCCATCGGCACCGGTAAGGGCGAGATTGGCGTCAAGGAATTCCCGGACTACGCCTCGCTATTTGGTTGGGCGCTCGCCAATGCACACGCCCGCTCTGGCGATCCAGCCGTTCTGGCCGGCTATTGCGGCAAAGGCGAACAGCTGGATGATGCCATGGTTCGATTTGCCAAATTTTATGCAGAACAGAACAACGCCGACTACGACACCTTCATCACAGCGATTAAAAGTGGCACCTTGAAATGCGCTGAATCCGGTTACTAATAACTACACACCATGAACAATCCCTGGATCATCCTCATTCTCGCCGGTATCTGTGAAATTGGCTGGCCCCTTGGTTACAAAATGGCTCAGGCCAATGAAGGACTCAGGCAAATCAGCTGGTTTGGGTTTTCCGGCCTTTCAATCGTGCTGAGCGCCTGGCTCTTGTGGTTAGCACAGAAAGAAATACCCATCGGTACTGCCTACGCCGTGTGGACCGGCATAGGTGCTGCCGGCACCTTTGCCCTTGGCATCCTTTTGTTTGGCGAACAGTCATCGTTGCTTCGGTGGATGGGTGCCGCCATGATTATTGGCGGCGTCATCATCCTCAAGACCGGTCAATGAATTACTTACCCAGCGCCCCCATGGCACGCAGGTAGCCATAGATCTGCCGTGCCATCAGCTGACGCTCGCTGGCCGGACGCTCCGTCGCCAAGGCAGGCATCGCAGTGAGCGGGTTCTTTCCCGACGGATCCAGCACCCAGGTGGCGAAGCGTGCAAAAGATTGTGCTGCCGCCCACTGCCCCAGATCAATCGGCAACTTACGCCCACCAACGCCATTAACCTGATGGCAAGACAGGCAGTACTTTTCTGTCAGCACAGCGCCTTCCCGATAACGCTCAGGCATCATAGGTGGAAAGAGCTTTGCCTTGCTGGGTGCACTCACCAGACCAATTTTTTCAACCTGATAGGGCCAGTAAGTGGCGCCGTCTGCCTGCAAAGCGGCATGTAGCACGTTATCCCATACGAGATACCACGGCCCAAGCTTCATAAGATTATTGAGCGGTGGCGTCTCTACACTGAAGTCATCGCCATCGGCACGGGCATACACCAGATAGGCCGAGTAACGCAGAAACTGTGCGGCAGGAATCATCGACAGATACCCGTCCTTGGCTTCAAAGCCGATCAAGGACTCACTGTTGCGCCATTGGGTACCGAGCAGCGAATCCAGCACCGCTACCGCCGGATACCCGCTATACGTTAACTCAACCGGTTTTAACGCGGTGGAACGATGCGGCTCAATCACTGTAATCGGCGCTGCGTGCAAACCGAACATCACCGGGTGCGGCGCCGGTAACGAAACGGCGGTATCAGCGGCGTGTGTTACGCAGGATACGCCCATCAACAAACCGGAAATCCATGCCATCAAAATTCGTTTCATACCCGTCAGCCCTGTGTCTCTTTGCCTCAGATTATACTGTCCGCATGAATGACGCGCTCTTTGAATTACCCAGCCCCTTTGACATAGAACTGGGCACTGTAAAACTGCTTGAACCGCCGGAGTCTGATGCAACCACCCTGCGAGACGACTTGGTCGCTGGCCGCTATGGCAGACCATTTTTGATCGAACACGACGGCTTACTGACGCTTTATTTCAGTCTCAGCCTGGTTCAGAGCACCATGAAGACCGCCAGGCCTGACGATCTTGATCTGGCTTATACCCGTAAGATGATGGCCTTCCTGCCCTTTTACTCACGTCCTAAAGCCTTACTGCTACTGGGCATGGGTGGTGGTTCCCTCGCCAAATTCTGCTACCGTCATCTCCCCCGTGCTGACATCACCGTGGTTGAAATCGATCCCGATGTCATTGCATTCCGCAACGCGTTCAAAGTCCCTCAGGACAATGATCGATTCCGAATTTTCTGCGCCGATGCTGCCGCCTATATTCACACGCACACAGCTCGCACAGACATCATCATGGTCGATGCCTTTGATGGCCTGGGCATTGCCCCCGAGTTATCCAGCCCGGATTTCTACACAGAGGCTCACCGTGCACTATCACCCAACGGTATTCTCGTGATGAACCTGGCCGGGGATAAAGCCGGTTTTGATGATCCGCTGGCACAACTGGCGCACGTATTCGATGACCGGGTGCTTTCATTAAAGGTAAAAGATGGCGGCAATCAGATTGCCTTTGCCTTTAAAAACCCCGAGTTTCACCCACAGTGGGATCGATTAAAGCCTGTGGCCATAGACCTTGAGAAGAAGCTGGGGCTGGAATTTACCCGCTATCTACAGAATCTGGAAAAGAACGAACGCCGTTCCTTCAATCTGCCACACAAGTCTCGCGGCCGTTAATGGTCGCTTCCTTGCCCTTGATCCAGAATACATAAGACTCATCTGAATTCACGTAACGTGCACCACTAGCGCTGATACCCTGCTTCAGGTAACGCGTTGTGTTACCCATTTCCATTGTTGCAGTCTGCTGCGCGTTATCAAACACCACATAAACCCGACCTGCATCCGGGCAGGTGTAGCGCACTGCAAACGGTTTACGGGGCTTTACGGCATCGACACGATACTGTGATGGAATATCACTGACCTTGGTTCGAGATATTTCTACCTGTCCCACAGTCGGTGCTACGGTTTCCTGAGCCAGCGTCAGCAAAGAAACGCTCAACAGAACCAGGAAAGAGAGTGATTTTAAAAACATAATTTATTCCGGATATTCAAGGCGTTGCCCTAAGCCCACCGGCAACAACGTGCCATGGATGCAACACATTGTCACACGGGCTCGATCGAGTCACCACACCGGCCGCATTTTGAGCTGCCAAAGATATGCCACCCGTAACGATAGCTAGACCCACGCCAACCGCTTGTTTGACAACGCCCGACTTGTTGATCCCCATACGGGGATTAGCCAGAGTGCCAGTTACCTGCACCAGACCGGCCGCACTCACACCTGTTGTAAGCCCGGATCGTTCTTTAGGCTGAAAATTTATATTTAACGCTTCCGTGCCGAGATTAACCTGACCATCCAACGTTAGGTCCAGGTTCTGGGTGCGCATACCCACACCCTGGTTGATTTTAACCAAACCATTATTCACCGGCAGATAAGCCACCAGGCAGGTTAACTCGGAGGTATCGTTACTCTTTCGTAGTGGATTGACCGCATTGGCAAGCGTCAACAGAAAATCGCCCCCAAGGCTCACAATCGAATTATTAACCGTTGCCGAGCCTACCGAAAACTGCAACGCACCATTGGCATTGGCGGCAAGCGCCGCCAGGGAACTCCCCTGGGTTTTGACATTAAATGCCGCCTGCGTTGGGCCTCCACTGACTAGGTTGCCCTTGCCGAGCTGTGCCATGACGTGGCCGAAATCGAATCCGGTGGCTAAACCGCGGGCATGCAGCACAGGTATAGCCGAATGAACCGCATTAAGGCGGCCGTCAGCAACCACCTGACCCGATCCGACCCTGAAAGTTAGCGGCTGCAAGATCAAGCTATCGTCGGCCGTAGCTGTTATTACGCCATCAAGCGATTCCAGCTTAATGCCATCCGGCATAATTAATGTGCCCACATTGGCCTTAACCTGACCTTGCCAAGCGGGGAACGTGTTGAATGGCAGCGGTTGAGATGAAAACACCCGGTTGGAAGAAATCGTTTTTGGGGCAACTCCAGATTGGTCGCCCTGCGCCAAAGTGGCCGTGATCGTTTTCAGATCCAGCGCTGCTGAGTTGATCTTTAAATCAAAAACGGGACTCTCATTGGGAGAAAACTGGATATGCCCCTGAATCTTGGCTAATTGCTTATTTATACCCAGATTTAAATCCAACGCAAAACGATTAGGCTTCATACCCCAGTTATTGATCAACGATTCAAGAGAATCAGTTTCGCCATTAACCGAAAGCGGCAGACCTGCCCAATTAAAACGACTATCGATCTTTACCTTTGCGCCGGAACGAACAACGTCTAAGTGGTCCGCAGTCACCGAATCCATCAATTGCCCTGCCGAATTCTTGTAGCTAACAGCGAGCTGGTTCAAATGCACTTCTGACAGATCCAGGCCAAAGTCACTACTCGAAGCACTTTCATTGGCATCAGCACTGGCCGCTATGATCCAATTCCCCGATACCTTTTGCGCTATCGGTGCTGACTGTAAGAAAAGCTGTAGCTGACTGATCGTCACGTTATCAATCTGGATACGCTTACTGAACAAAGGCAACCATTCCAGCGAAAACGCTACCTGCTTTGCTTTGAGCATCGCCGGATCAGACGCCCAAGCAGTGTTACTCAGCGAAACATCATTTGCAACCACAGCCAGCCGCGGAAAAACCTTGATAGACACAGCACCATTAATGGCCAATTCCCTCCCGGTACTTGCCTTAACCTGCCCTGCAACAACTTTGACAATGCGTGCCGTATCAATCGTTGAAACGGCATAAGTCACCAGCAATAGGCATACGAGGGCTATTCCTAGGAAGATACCCAGCTTCTTTTTAGTGCTTTTTTCCATTACGCAAGCTTACCTCTTTAGCAGATCAAGTGCGAAACGATTGCACAGGTGACTACTAAATATTTTCAAGATAGACAGCAGAAATTGAATATTTTTCACAGCGGCAGAAAACTATCCAACACAGCGTGTGTAATCAGTTACGATTCGTAAAACAAGTCACACAAGCTCGTTCGTAACCGCTAAATCAAAAAAGCTGAGAGATTCTAACTTGCACGCACTTCTATCCTTCTCGCGCCTCATCGACGCGATCAACACCAAGATCGGCAAAGGCGCTGCCTGGTTGATTCTAGCTGCGGTGCTGGTCAGCACCATCAACGCCCTCACACGATACGGCTTCAGCATGAGTTCCAACGCCTGGCTGGAGCTCCAGTGGTATCTGTTTGCGGGCACCTTCCTGCTCTGCGCACCATGGACACTGAAGTGCAATGAGCACATCCGTATTGACGTGGTCACTGGTCGTTATTCTCCCCGCGTTCATGCCTGGATCGACATTATCGGCGGCTTACTGTTTCTGATCCCGATGTGTCTGGTTATTCTGTGGTCAGCGGTTCCCTTTGCCTGGGACTCAATCGCCAGCATGGAAAACTCCAGCAATGCTGGTGGCTTGATCGTCTGGCCTGCGAAGCTACTGATCCCGGTTGCATTTACACTGTTGCTACTCCAGGGTGCATCCGAAGTAATCAAGCGCTTTGCATTTCTGCAGGGCCTGATTGATGGTAAGGAATTTGAAAAGGGTGGCGGACATGGGGCCACACCGGACGCTGTCGAAGTTGCCGAAGCAACAACCGGCAACAAATAAGGAAGCGCCAAAATGCCTTTAGAATTTCTGACTCCCCTGATCGGCGACCATATGGCGCCAATTATGTTTATCGGCCTCGTTGTCTTCCTGCTTTCGGGCTACCCTGTTGCATTTGCCCTAGCAGCCAATGGCCTCATGTTCGCCCTTCTGGGTATCGGCATGGGGATGTTCACCCCAGACTTCCTGCAGGCATTGCCGAATCGTGTATTCGGGATCATGGCCAACGATACGCTGCTGGCCATTCCGTTCTTCACCTTCATGGGGCTTATTCTCGAACGCTCCGGCATGGCAGAAGACTTGCTCGACACCATTGGTCAACTGTTTGGTCCAATTCGAGGCGGTCTGGCGTTTGCAGTCATCTTCGTCGGTGCCCTTCTTGCAGCAACGACAGGTGTCGTTGCCGCCTCAGTCATCTCAATGGGTCTGATTTCGCTGCCGATCATGCTGCGCTATGGTTACGATCGCAAACTTGCATCGGGCGTTATTGCAGCATCAGGAACCCTGGCCCAGATCATCCCGCCCTCTCTGGTGCTGATCATCATGGCCGACCAACTGGGTCGCTCCGTAGGTGACATGTATGCTGGTGCCATGATTCCTGGCTTGATACTGACCACTATGTATGTCGGTTATGTTGCACTTGTTGCGTTCTTCAAGCCCAGCCATGCCCCGGCACTGCCGCTTGAGGCCCGCTCGCTCACCGGTAGCAAGCTGCTGATCCGCTCGCTTCTGGTTCTCGTACCACCACTTTTCCTAATTTTCCTGGTGCTAGGAACCATTTTCCTGGGCATTGCCACACCGACAGAAGGTGGCGCTATGGGTGCCAGCGGCGCCCTGCTGCTCGCCATGTCGAAGAAGAAGCTGAACTGGAGCCTGGTACGCCAGGCAGTTGACTCAACGGCCAAGCTCTCTTCCTTTGTACTGTTTATTCTGGTCGGTGCCACGGTCTTTGGCCTGGTTTTCCGGGGCGTTAACGGCGATCTCTGGGTTGAGCACCTACTCACCTCGCTACCGGGTGGCGAACTTGGCTTCCTGATTGCCGTCAACATTCTATTCTTCGTACTGGCCTTCTTCCTCGACTTTTTCGAGCTGGCCTTTATTCTGGTACCGCTGGTTGGTCCAGTCGCCGAAAAAATGGGTATCGATCTGATCTGGTTTGGCGTGCTACTCGGTGTCAACATGCAGACATCATTCATGCACCCACCCTTTGGTTTTGCGCTGTTCTACCTCCGATCGGTCGCCCCTGGCAAGAAGTACATCGATAAGATCACCGGCAAGATGATGGATCCCATCACGACCAAGCAGATTTACTGGGGTGCCATTCCCTTCGTGCTGATTCAGATCATTATGGTTGCGCTGATCATCGCCTTCCCGGATATTGTCTCGGTAGAAAAGAAAGAAGTTTTCGATGATAGCCAGGCAGAAATCGTGATCGACGTCGAAGAAGAGGTCCAACCGACAGCACAGACTAATGACAGTTCTAACAACCAATTCAAGATCTCAACCGATGAGCCCGGTGGGAAGAAGTAATTAGGCTCAACCAAAAAAACCTCAGGAGACACAACATGGATCGTCGTAATTTTCTTAAGAATGTCGGTATCGGCGCCGCTGCCGGCACGGCAACCCTGATCACGTCGGCGCCCGCAATTGCCGCCACCCCAAAAATCAAATGGCGCCTGGCATCAAGCTTTCCGAAAACCTTGGACACTGTCTATGGCGGCGGTGAAGACTTCTGCAAGCGTGTTGGCGAGCTCAGCGAAGGCAACTTCGAAATCCGTTCATTTGCTGGCGGTGAGATTGTTCCTGCCCTGCAGGTAATGGATGCTGTAAAAGACGGCACAATCGAGTGCTGTCATACAGCCCCTTATTATTTCTTTGGCAAAAACGAAGCCTTTGCCTTCGATTGCTCTGTGCCTTTTGGTATGACGGCTCGCGCTCAAAACGCCTGGTACTACTACGGCGGTGGCCAGAAACTGCTGGCTGATTTCTACGCTCAGTACAACATCGTCAGTCTGGCTGCCGGTAACTCAGGTTGCCAGATGGGTGGCTGGTATCGCAAGCAGATCAAATCCGTCTCGGATTACAAGGGTCTAAAGATGCGCGTCGGCGGTTTCGCCGGTAAGGTGCTAGAGAAACTGGGTGCAGTACCGCAACAGATTCCGGCTGGTGACATCTATGCCTCGCTGGAAAAAGGCACCATCGATGCTGCCGAATGGATCGGCCCATACGATGATGAAAAGCTGGGTCTGTACAAAGTTGCGCCTAACTACTACTACCCAGCCTGGTGGGAACCTGCAACCCAGTTCTCGGTCATGATCAACAAGAAAGAATGGGACAAACTGCCAAAGAACTACCAGCAGATTCTGGAAGTAGCAGCGGCCGAAACCAACGTCCGCATGCTGGCCGAGTATGACTACAAGAACCCAACCGCCCTGGCCCGTCTGCAAAAGGCTGGTGCCAAGCTTAACAAGTTCTCTAACGAGATCATGGAAGCCTCTTTCAAAGCCTCTAACGAGGTTCTGGAAGAAACAGCCGCCAAGAACCCAGATTTCAAGAAGATCTACGAACCATGGCGTCAGTTCCGTAACCTCGAATTCTCGTGGTTCAATGTTTCGGAACAGGCTTACGCACAGTTTGCCTTCCCGCGTAAGCTCGGCAAGTAACTCTCGCTCTCCCTCTGGAGCATTCGGGGTCGCTTTGCGACCCCATTTTTTTTTAGAATGTACGCATGGACATACTCTCTAATCCCATAGGCCTACTTCTCGTGGCCAGCGGTGCTTTTATGGCCGGTGCAATGAACGCCCTAGCCGGTGGTGGCACTTTCTTCTCTTTCCCCGCCCTGCTGGCAGCCGGCATTCCTCCGGTCACCGCTAACGCGAGTAACACAGTAGCGCTTTGGCCAGCCAGCCTCTCCAGTGCCTGGGTCTACCGCAAAGAACTACAGAAACATCGGTCTTGGGTGATCGCCCTCACCATTATCGCCGCCATCGGCGGTATCGCTGGCGGCCTCCTACTGCTTGCCGTATCTAATGCTGCGTTCATGCAAATGGTGCCCTGGCTCCTACTGCTAGCAACCGCCCTCTTTGCTTTCAGTAAACAGATCAGCGGCCTAGTGGTGCGTTTCAAATCACGTATGGGCATCGCGCACACCGACGACAAACCACACAGCCCGGGCGGACTCGCTTTCCAATTTCTGGTTACCGTTTACGGCGGCTTCTTCGGCGCTGGCCAAGGCATCCTGACCCTGGCTGCCCTATCCATTCAGGGCGTAGAAAATATCCAGGAACTCAATGCGCTTAAGAACTGGATTTCCGGTGTCACCTACACCGTTTCGGCACTCACATTTATCGTGGCCGGTGCCATCAACTGGCCTTACACAATACTCATGGTAGTGACTGCCACACTGGGTGGCTTTGCCGGCGCGCATATTGCTAAATATCTGCCCGCCATCTGGCTCAAGCGATTAGTCATCACTGTTGGTAGCCTGCTAACCATCATCTATTTCTTCAAGACTTAATCAGGTCTCTAAAGCGTTTCTTTGCGGGCTTCATGGCCACATGATTACGTGTCCAGCCTGCTTGATTGGACGGCGTAAGGAAGCGCAATCTGGAAGCACACCAGGTAAATAGACGGTAAAGCACGGGGTAACGATACGTAGCAGCCCAGCCGTGCCACAGTGCCATGGCCACTGATGAATAGGCTGAGCCGGCACCCCGTACCGCTTCACCGGCTGTGGCCGGATTTTTATAGGCTTCTGTCCGCAAACGGATCAATAAGTCAGGAATCGGTATACGTACCGGGCACACTTCGGCACAGGCACCACACAACGTCGAGGCAGTCGCCAAGGCATAGGTGGAATCCAGTCCGAGCAAATGCGGCGAAATGATCTTGCCAATCGGTCCCGGGTAGGTCGTACCATAGGCATGCCCACCAATACGGGTATAGACCGGGCAATGATTCATACAGGCACCACAACGAATACATTGCAGGGTTGAACGCAATTGCGGGTCGGCATACGCCTGCGTTCTGCCGTTATCCAGCAGAATGAGGTGCACTTCGTCCGGCCCATCCAACTCCCCCGTCTTGCGTGGCGAAGAAATCATGTTCACATAAGTAGTAATGGCCTGTCCCGTTGCTGAGCGGGTCAGCAGGCTGAGTAGCGGCGGTACATGTGTGAGCTTTTCAACCACCTTTTCAATACCGGTAATGGCAATATGTACCCGCGGCACGGTCGTGCTCATCCGGCCATTACCTTCGTTCTCGACCAGGCACATGGTACCTGTCTCAGCCACCATGACGTTCACACCGGATACGCCAATATCTGCCGAAGCAAATTTATCGCGCAATACCTTGCGGCCGATCTGGATGAGTTCATCAACGGAATCAGTGTAATCCACACCCGGAATACGTTCGGCAAAGAGTTCGGCAATCTCGACTTTGGTCTTGTGAATCGCCGGCATGATAATGTGCGATGGCTTTTCATCGGCCAGCTGGACGATGTATTCGCCCATGTCCGATTCCAAAGCTTCAATACCCGCTGCTTGTAAGGCATGGTTGAGCTCAACCTCTTCGCTCACCATTGATTTGCCCTTGATCACAGCACGCGCATGCTTGGCCTGGGCAATTTCGATAAAGATCTGGTTAGCCTCTTCAGGCGTTTCAGCCCAATGCACCTGAATCCCATTGTCGGTGAGCTTTGCTTCCAGTGTTTCTAGCAGCTCCGGTAATCGCGATAGGCTGTATTGGCGAATGGATTCACCCAGATCGCGCAAACGTTGCAAGGCGGCATCATCCGGAAATTGCGCTAACCGTTTGGTTTGCAGAAAATCCATCGCGCCACGAAAGCTTTTCTGCAACGCGGGGTTTTCAACTACGGCCTGAGCGCGCTGACGGAATTCATCACTCGGTACAAAATGGAGTGGTTGGTTCATTTAGCGATCCTCTACCAGTACAACCACCAGTTGCTTCGGGCCGTGCGCACCGTAAGCCAGCGTTTGCTGAATATCGGCCGTTTTAGACGGGCTAGAAACAAGGATGACATTAGTGGGCAAACCCGCTGCCCAATTTTCTTTAACCATCAACGACATCAGCGTATCTACAACCTTGCTGGCATTCAGGATGGCAATGTGTACGGGTGGCACTAACGACAATAATCGCGGCGACTCATCCCCGCTTTTTAGGACCAGTGTCCCCGTTTCAGCAATACCGCCCTGGGTAAGCGTTAGCCCGGCATCCACCGTATTAAACAAGGCAGGTTGATCGACACGTAACGCCGTTACGGGCACTAACATCGTCTGGTTACGCAATTGATCACACAACGTCTGATCGGCCAGAAGTTCTGGCCCTATCGCTACCGAGCTCAGCTGCTTCTCGTTAAAAATCAAAGCCAGGCAGTCAGCCAGCCTACTGGCTGAACAACGATGCGTTTCTGCCATGGCGTTTTTCATGTTCAGCATGAGGCGTTCAACACGGGTTGCCTGATCTTCAACAGCTGCAGGATAAAACGCCTGTGCATCCGGGCACGATAACGGTGTTGCGTGTGCTGCACGTAACTTGGTGAGAATGCGCTCGCGCGCGCTCAAGCCGCTCATGATGCCTCTCCTTCCACAGCCGCTTTACCACCAGTGCGCTCTAGCAAAAATGTGGCCAGGTGCTTGCCGTTGAGCGGTTTACCTATTTTTGCCGCGTGACCAGTAATGTTAAGCATGCAGCCACAATCCCCGGTGATCAGCGCATCGGCATCAAGCGATTCTATCGAAGCCACCTTATCGCGTACGATGCCCCCTGAGATTTCCGGGTGGCGCACACTGAACATACCGCCGAAGCCACAACATTCAGATTCGTGTTCCTGAACCTTCAGGGTGACACCTTCCAAACCCTGCAATAGATGTCTGGTAGCCGCCAAGGCTCCCGTTTCACGCCGGGCCGAACACGAGGTGTGCAAGGCCACGCTACAGGTCTGGCCGCAATCTGGCCGGTTAAAATTTAATGATTGCACCAGAAACTCACTGAGCTCGCAGACCCGATCAGCGACAGCTTCTGCTTTTGCAGCATCTGGTGTGCCGGCAAACATGGTGGGGTAATGGTGACGCATCATGCCGGCGCACGACCCGGACGGCAAAACAATCGGCCAGGGCTCCGGAAACAGATCCAGTTGCTGACGGGCAACAGCTCGCGCCTCATCGGGTTGCCCGCTGGTATAAGCCGGTTGACCGCAGCAGGTTTGATCTTCAGGAAAGTGCACGCGCACGCCTTCTCGTTCGAGAAGCGCTACGGCATCTAACCCGGCTTCGGGCACAAAGAGATCAACCAGGCAGGTACAAAAGAAATATACATCCTGTGGTTTTGTGTTCAGGGTATCAGTCATACCAATTCGTGCGTCCCCGTAATAGTCGCAGTGCATTCATTAGAAAATACACCAAAATCCCAGCGACTGGCGGCGCCACCGCACTGAAATAATTTCAACGGTGGGTTAAAATTGCTCAATCAAATATTCTGGCTAAACCACTAAGGACATAACGGCATGAGTTTCATCGAGAACGCAGCAACTAAAGCGATTGCCAATGGCCTGAAGCAGGAAGATGTGCAAAAAGTTGCCGATCAAAAAGCCAAAGCGGCCTTCGTGCTCCTCATCATTGCAATTGGCATGTGGTACTTTGCGCAAACCCCTTTTGCCGCACTACCCTTAATTTCCGCCGCATTTGTTGGGGCGCACGCCTATTTCAAATCCGAGGTCTCTTCGAAAATGATCGACCTCTCAATGAAATCTCGCCCGTAAACTTTATTTAGAAAATGCGTCCAGAGGGCGGCCGCAACCTACCCCGACACAATCATTCTTAATACGCTTACGCACAGGCTTTTCTGGCTCCTGAGACACGCCCAACTCAGCCAGAAAACTCTTTGCTTCCGGGTCACCAGCCGCTGCTGCTTTCTTAATAAGCGTCATGCCACCCTCTTCATCTTGTGCTGTACCCATCCCGGCGACTTTGGCCAATCCTAGCTGATACATACCCGCCGGATAATTCTGATCCGCCGCACGCCTGAACCAGTTCACCGCTAACTCGGAGTTTTTCAAGACGCCCACGCCCGTCATCAAGGCCATCCCAATAACGACCTGAGCTTTAGGCTTGCCGTCTTCCGCTGCAGGTAAACAATTCTTATAGGCCCAGGTCTCGTTACCGGCCCGAATCACGTTATCACAAGCCGCCATGGAATCTGCCTGAGCAGGCAACACGCCAATGCCCAGCATACAGAGCAGTACTGAAAGATATCGGCTCATTGCTTAGACTAACGCACCGAATGGGGGGTAAGGCGCCTATAAAAGAGGCCGCCTAAAAGCCCTACGATCAAGACAGCAATAATCCAGAATCGGTATCGGGCCAGGAAATAATCCATCCGATTGAATTCCATCCGCTTCTTGATCGACATAAGGAACGTGGACACCGTATCGTCACACGGAAGTTGCGCCATACGCGGTGTTTCAATATCCGCAGTGACACCACCTGAAGCGTCAACGGACTTGGCGACCACCTGTTCATAGATCTCTGCAGCGATATAAGGCGACAAGTACTTCGTCGTATCGCTGGTGTCATCCAGCACCTGCTCTGACGCTATTTTGAGATTCTCACAGATGCGTTGTGTCAGCTCAGACTGCTTATCTAAAGCCAGCGCGTGTCCGCTCAGCAGAAACATCGTGGCAATTACCGAAAAAGCCAGGTAGAACTTAATGCGCATTATTCAAACGCTTAACAGCTACGAGGGTCACCAGGAACACGAGGTGAATCGCCGCTGCACCCACCACAACGTGGATCTCGGTGCTGGCGATATCCGTCAGCACCTTCAGCAAATTCACACCCGAAATAGTCACCAGTGAAAAGCTGAGTTTCTCTTTAATGTAGGCACTGTCCTTAACGGCATCGCCCTTGATTTCTGCGGCTGCATTGCCGATCACCAGAGAGGCCAGATCAATCACCAGCGCCGCATCAATAATGGTGAGCAGCAATACCAGCGCTTCTGATTCTGAAAGCCCTTTATGCAGGGCTTCGAGCGTGGCATGCACCAGTTCTACGGCAATAGCATAACCAAAGAGCACCGTGGCCAGGGAAAGCCCCAGAAGAACGAATAGATTAGTTAGTTTTTTCATTATTATTCCTTACTGAATCGCGCAGCATAAGCAAGACGACGTAGAACGACGAAGGTCTCACACTCTTTTAATCGCTCAGCAGGCATCATGCCCAAAGGGTAGACCCTTAGGCGACAGGCAACTTATTAATCCAGCTTAACGGTAACGCCGCTGCTGCTCAGGTTCAGCTGTAAACCTTCCGATGTGCTGGTCAGACGCATGATCACGCCGTTCTGATTCTTAAGAATCGTGCCGCCAACGCCACCACCCAGGGTGATACTGCTCTCAAGTTTGGTAAAAGTACCCGAGAACTTGGAGGGATCAGGCATGTCATATACCTCACCCGCCAGTGATACCTTGGAAATACCAACGTTAGCGCCCACGCTCATGCCGCTGATCTTGAATGGATAAGCCTTATCCTGGTATGTCAGTACACCATTACCTCGGCTACCCCCCACAATCAGGGCAAACTGCGTTTCAGTAATGCTTACATTAGCTGACGGTACCTTGGGCGTATCTGCAGCGATGGCACTAAAACCAACAAAAGCAAGACAGAGAAAAATAACCGAAAGAACCTGACGAATGGTGCGTTGCATAATGTCTCCAAAATCAAAAAGTATTCGTAACAAGCCGCTGCAATCAAACTACCACACTCCCAAAACGGCATTAAACCACTGCAAAACGCGAGTATGTGACAGCTAAACAGTCTTGTCGGCTGGGGCAATCAATGCACGATAGGCATGCCACGTAGCATGGCCTGCTATAGGTGCCGTATAGATAAGCCCCAGAAACCCTGCGAGAAAACCAAATGAAATCAACGCAACCAGAATGCCTGCCCAAACAATCATCGTCACCGGATTTCTGGCAACAACAGCTAGGCTCATCAACACGGCTGTAATGGCGTCACTTTTCCTGTCATACATCAGAGGTACAGCAACGACGCTAATTGAAAAAATAAATGCGGCAAATACAAAGCCAATCCCAAAGTAGACCAGCAGAAACTCGATATTTTCCAGCGTTAAAACAGCACTCGCAAATTCACCCATACTAGGCAGGCCCGAGTTATAGAAAACAGCAAAAGTAACCGCCGATGCACGTGCCCAGATTAATGCAACAATCGTACTTACGAGCGCAAACAGCGCCAAGTTGCTCATATTGCCACGCCACACAGTTAGAGAAGCGCGGATACTTGCCCTATCTGAACGTTGCAGCTGATCCGAAAGATTGTATAGACCGATCGCCAGCACGGGGCCGAGCAACATAAAAGCACTCGTGGCTGCCAGGGTCATCACATAGGATTCGCCGTTGAAGAACGCAATAGTCCAACCCATCAGGGCAAAACAGACCCCGTAAAACAGACTAGCAAACTGTGCTTTTAATAAATCGCGGAACCCGTCCCTCAGCCAGCCAAATGGGGCAAGCATAGAAACGTGATTAATTTTAGGCCAGCGAGAAAACTGCTCTGGCGCATTGCCATTATCATCGGCGTGATTTGGGTTGCCTGTGTTCATGGCTTTACCTATAAATTTGGCACACCGATAGATTAGGTGAAATTAGATGCGGTGTCTACGACAAATCGGTAACATTATTGGAGGGGATCAAGACGTTGCTTCTTGGTGCCCGCTGATAAACCTTGAACGCCCCATATCGGGGTTTTTTGGGCAAACTAAAAGACATCAGCAACCGCTTACAGTCTAAACAGGCAGAGGATCCCGGTGATCAAACGTTTGATACATCGCCTGATATTAAAGAAGTTTCGGGCACCTCGAATTTCACATCGGCGCTCACCCGTTGATTTTGGATTAGAAGCCGAGCAAGTTGATATACCCGCAGTGGATGGCGGCACTTTGTTTGGCTGGTGGATTACGGTCGCGGCATCGACCTCAACGGCGCCATCACCGGTAGCGGTAGTCATTCATGGATGGGGAGCGAATGCCAGTCTAATGCTGGACATGGCACCCTGGATCAAGAGTATCGGGTTTCATGCTTTATACCTCGACGCCCGATGTCATGGCCGGAGCACGGATGCTGATTTCAGCTCAATGCCCCGCTTCGCCGAAGATCTTGAAGCCGCCAGAGCCTGGGTACTGAAACGTGCGGACATCGACCCCGAAAGGCTATTTGCCATTGGTCACTCCGTGGGTGCCGGTGCAGTACTGCTAAGTGCTAGCCGGACAACCTGGGCTGGTGTTGTGAGCCTCAGCGCCTTTGCTCACCCTAAAGACATGATGTACCGATACATGAAGGAACACCGGATTCCCAAAAAATGGATTCAGCCTTATTTAATGGCCCAGGTGCAAAAGCTCATTGGTGCCTCATTTGATGACATCGCCCCTGAAAAAACCATTCAGCGCGTTAAATGTCCGATCATGATCGTTCATGGCATTGATGATCTGGATGTGCCTTACCATGAAGCGCAGCGATTAATGAGTCACTCACCCGATGCCATGCTATGCCTATTACCGGGCATCGGTCACGATCTTCGTCAAGCCATGGATAAATTGGCACCTGAAGTCACAGATTTTCTCAAGCACGTATCAAGCCAGCTGCATCGCTAATCTCGATCTCTGGCTTGATTTGTTGATGCGGGCTGGAATCTGATATCTTTAAAAAAACTCGGACTGACTCAGGACGCTAAAATGACTATAAACCCCCTGAAAGATTACAGATCCCTATTCGTGATTGCGGCCGCCATAGGCCTAACGGGCTGTGCCAGTCTGAATAGCCAAATCAGCGATGGTCAATACACTTACCAGGCCAAAGACGTTGACATCAAACACTTTGGTATCAACTACAGCATCAGCATGCCCATCAGAGTCGATGATAAGGATGTAATTGCCCTCACCCACGCTACGGATTGCGAGGCCAGCAAAGGCACCCTACAGATCCGCAACAAGGACGGCAATGAGCTTGCGAGTTATCCGACAAGTACCCAAGGGTCAACAGGATCAGACAAGATTTTCAAGCACTTGTGTGAGCTGAACCCCAAGCTCGTTCGCATTGTTCGCGGCTGCAGCTAGCGCATCACGATCCCAAAATAAAAAAAAGCCCCTGAGCATCAGGGGCTTTTTCGGACATCTGGCGGAGACGAGAAGATTCGCAGTGGTGTATTTTAATTATTTCACACATTCTTAACTGTCTTCTAATTGGTTGATTGTTAGTGGTTTTGTTGTGTTCAACTGTCTTATGATGTAGTCTGAGATCTTTCCAAATCTAGAAATATTGGCCACCTAATTGGCTACCTAGGATTCGTTATGTCACAGCCAAAAGACTTCAGCCACAAGACACTTTTGGCGATAAAGACGCCAGGGGAATATAGGGACGCTTTTAGTGAGATCAAAGGTTTGTTCTTGCGCGTTCGCACAAGCAAGGACGGCGTCGTACTCCGCCAATGGATATGGCGTTACACCTTACCAGGCACCTCCGGAGATCGCGAGACGATTAGCCCAGGTAAATTTCCAGCCATTGGTGTAGCAGAGGCACGAGAAAAAGTTCGCGAATACGCCAAGGGTCTTCGCCAAGGAATCAACCCCAAAACGCAGCGCGACCAAGGACGTGCTGAAATTGCCAGGACCGTTCAACGTAATACTTTCAGAGTCGTAGCAAATGACTACTGGAAGACCCACAGCCCTACATGGAAGAACGTAAAGGTTCGAGCACAGTGGCTCGATAGCTGGATGGACACTTATACCTTTCCCAACATCGGTGAATTAGATGTAGCAGACATACGGCTTGCTGATGTCGAGAAGGTCTTACGACCAATATGGCAGACAAAACACCCAACGGCTGAAAAGATAGCATCTGCAATCGGTAGCGTCCTTGAGTACGCCTCAGCAAAAGGCTGGCGAGATCAGGATCTAGCAAACCCCTGCAAACAGCGAGACCGCCTGAACCATTTACTTTCGAAGGTAAAGCGAGAGAAGCAGCACTTCCCGTCATTGCACTATGAAGATGGCCCGGCTTTCTATACCGATTTAAAAGCCGCAATGAACTCTTCAAATTCGACGTCCGGTCAACTCGGCCTGGAATTTACTTTAATTACCGGCCTGCGCACAGACAATGTATTGACGCTTGAATGGCACGAAATCGATTGGAAGAAGAGAATCGTCAACGCTCCCGCATCAAAAATGAAGGGAAAGATTGGGAGTGCGAAGGATTTCAGCTATCCGTTAATCGACCGCGCGGTTGAAATCCTCAAGCTTAGACAGTCAATCACGGGGGATTCGAAGTATGTTTTCACAGGACGCAAAAATCTTAAAATGAGCAGTGGCGCGATGCTTGAGCTGGTCAAGGATATCTGTGGCGTTAAAGGGATCCCAGCTAATTCTCCTCTCTACAAGCCGAAATATGTTGATCGTCAGAGTGGTCGGCGGATTACCGTACATGGATTTCGCAGCACTCTATTCAGCTGGGCAGAAGATCGTGGATACAAGCTTGAGGACATCGAAGCTGTTATCGCGCACACAAAGGGAGATCAGAACTTGGCAGCGTATGCGCGCGGAAACAAACTGGAAATTCGTCGTGAAATTTGCCAAGCGTTCTACGACTATATTCAGATACCGCAACCTCAGGAAACCTCTGAATAATTATCCTTAGCCGATCTTGTTTGCAATTTGCTGGTGAACCGATTGCCCCATTTCGTCTTTGACAGCGAACAAAAACAAGCATCGTCCATTACTGGCAATTTCCCACCGCTCACCGACCTGGCGCTTTTCACGGGAGTCATCGTTCGTTTTATAGGGCTCGCCTTTGTATTCGATAGCCAGCACACGACCATCGGTTAACTCAGCAACGAAGTCCGGGTAGAAATAATCAGAGGCTGTTGGCAGCCAAAATGAAAACTTTTCCTGGCGCTCGATATTGCGAACCCAGTGTTTTACCTTTGGATTGGCATCAAGCGCCTGAGCACACAAGAACTCTTCAGATAGAGCGCCTGCACCCGTTTTCTCGCGCAGATCATGGATCACTGGATAGTAGTGTTTCTGGAAATCGTAGCTACCACAGTAAATCTGACGGGCCGGATACATACCTGGCTTGTAATGGAATTCATAATGGACCGAATCCATCGGGTCAGGAAGCACCATGTCGGGCAGACGTGCCTGAAAGCCACGCTGTATCGACATCTGACGGAGGCGTTCAATCTCGGCATTAATTGCCTGCACCAGCTGGAACTTAGCTCGAACCAGCGCAGTCAGGGTGAATCCACGCTCTCGCAGGAGATGGCTAAGCATATTTACAAGGTAGGCCTGCAGAGCCTGTTGCGATAGATACGCACGCTTTAACTGCCGATCTAGCCAACGAACCAGGTCTTGTTCACTGATTTGGCTAGGAACATCGTTCAGATGCAGTTGCTCGGCATTGGTCAGGCGATACTTCACCTTGGCATCGTTTACATCGATCTCAAACGAATGAACAGTCTCTGTAATGCTGAACCCAGACAACTGAATCGGCTGAGACAGCAGATCCCACTGACCCAGTTCTGCCAACGTATCCCTCTCGACGACCTCAAGCCAACCATCGTTCAACAGGCAAAGCTGCGGTATGGCGGCAAACAGTATTCCGGAATCTGATGGCGTATTCATCGCGATACGCATGGCGCGGTGATCGTCAAACTGTGCCTTGACCTTTTCACGCTCTTTGGGCTTTACGCTATTTGTGACAAAGGCCTCGACCTGTTCAAGTGTCGGGGCATCAATGTTCCCCTTGAACAGCAGGGATGCCCCTTGGCTGGTTGGCAAGACCTGAACAGCGCCTTTTACCTCATCAGACCAGTTCGCTGTGTCTGGAACGACCGGAAGCTGAATGAAGCAATCAGGTATAGGGCGTTTCGGCACTCCACCCTCTCCTTCAGCACCAGGCAATGCCGCTTGCTTGGGGATAATGGCCGCAGAGACATCCAGCCGCTCAAACCCCATGTTTTGAACCATGCGGTCTTTAAGGTTCGATGCCGCTTGAGCAAAGTTATCAGCAACGATATGGGCGTAGGCCTTATTTAAGGCTTCTTCTGAGCGTTCCTTGGCATACGGCATTCGGAGTACACGCCCAAGCAACTGTTCTACGTCCTTGGCTGAGTTCACCGACTGTAAGGAGGCTAAAACGTAAGCAAACGAACAATCCCAGCCCTCCTTCAGCGCTTCAACTGTAATGACGTACTCGACCAGGCAAGCTGGGTCGAACAGATTCACACCATCCAGCTCCTTTTGGGTTCCTGTCGCTACGGCAATTGCCGTCTCAGGGATGTTTTCCTGATCTATTAGGTACTGGCGAACAACGTCTACCGTTGCCTCACCGCCTTTAGGCATCGCCTGAATGAGAACAATCGGACGGATGTAGTCAGTTTCCTTTTGTGCTGCTACTGCCAGTTGTTTCCGGGTCAAGATGGCATCACGCAAACAGGCCTGCCATCCATCCTCATGTTCAGCCAAAACAATTGGAAGCTTGATCATCTGCTCGGACTTGAGCTCTTGTGCGGACACATGGTGGAGTACGTTGTTTCCCACGACAGGAGTCGCAGTTAATTCAATGATGCAGCTTGGGTTAAGCCGTCCCAAGGTATTAAAGAATCGGTCCGTTCGGTTATTGTGTGCTTCATCAACAATGACAACGGGTTGCAGCAGGTGCAGCCAGTTAGCCACGGAGTGCTTCACCCTTCCCAGGTCGGCTTTAGTCAGATAAGGTTGTGCGGCGATGTCTGCCTCAGACACCTTTTCTAAGCCTGCCGTCATTTGAGCTGGCAAGTTGGCGAAATGCAACGACAGTTCTTCGAAGAACGAGTAGACGTTACGCTTACTGGTATCCGTGACGTTAAACGACTGAATCGTAGCTACAACGATGATGCACGACTTTCCAATGTCGTGTGGGCTGATCGTTTGCAGGCTTTCCAGATCGCAGATACGGACACGATCACCAAAAGATGCAGCCAAGGCCTGACGATATGGGTGTCGTGCATTGCTCAGCGCTTCTAGCGTTTGGGATCGGATGGTGTCGGATGGCGTCAGCCAAAGTGCAATTGGCGCATCCGAATCCAAAATCGCCGTTCCTGCCAAAGCAACACTATGTGCAGCCAGCAGCGTTTTACCGCCACCCGTAGGAACACGCAGGCATACGTTCGGCGTATCACCAAAGATGGCCTGATAAGGTTCGTTACGTTCTTGCCCTGCAATAGCAACCGCAAAGGCTTCAGCCAAGGCCATTCGGCGGCTGTTCTGTAGAAAATCGTCGAGGGTCTTAAGCGACCTCTTTTGGTACTCTTTAAGTGCCAGCATATCAACGCACCTTAATGTCGTAAGGGATCTGGCGGAACGTAATTTGTTCAGCAGCGAGTCGAGACTCTCCAATCCGTGAGGTTTCGCCGTAGATCACTTTAGGGCCATTATGCGGGAAATACTCGTCCAGAATTTCTAGTACAGGATGGGTCAAAACATTACCGCCAGCTGGGCGTCGATCACCCAGGACACCGTTGTAAAGCAGGTAGTATGCAACACCATCTTTAACACCCAGGAACGGTGTTTCAAAGGCCTTCTTCGTTGGTTCGCCAGTTTCAAAGTGCCAAACAAATGCAGCCAGTGTCGGGAACTTAATACCGGGATTGATATGACCTTCTGCATCGAATGCTGGATCACCTAGTTCACAGAACCGGAAGCCACCGCCACCAGTCCAACCGACCGACTCGCTGATACCGCCTTGCTCGCCGTCAATGACTTTTTCCAAACGTGGGACGCAGTGGGTCTTGGCATGTTCACCCATTTCAATGCCGATGTATCGGCGCCCCATCTTCTGAGCAACAGCTGCCGTAGTACCGGAACCAAGAAAAGAGTCCAAGACTAAATCTCCTGGATTCGTAGCAACCTGAAGCACCCGAGAAATGAGCATTTCGGGCTTGGGCGTAATAAAGTCATCAATGAGTGACTGACTACCCAAAACTGACCGAACCTCTTTTCTTGAGCCATCAGTATGACCAGCAAAATCATGTAGCCAAATAGTCTGAGGAACGATTCCATCGTTTTTTAGCAAATGCTTGTATCGCTTGAACGAAGGAGTCTTGCCATCACCATACTTGCCCCAATAAATAAAACCCTCTGCTACGTGTCTCAGATGTTCATCGCGAGAATATGCCCAGACTCTAGTTTTACTCGGCCAAACTTCAACACCCGTGTTTGGTTGAACTATTGGGTAGTAAAGGTTTGGGCGCTCATCACTAGTTTTGCTACAAGTGTAATTGTCAGGGCGAAAAACACCTCGATCGTCCTCGTATTTGTATTGCCGATCCTTCTCTTCCGTGCGAGGAAGAAGCTTTCGTTTCCACGAACCACTTTTTTGGAACACCAATAGATGGTCGTGCATCGGCGCTATCGATTTATGATCATTTGCCACAGCGTACTTCTTCTGCCAAATCACATTAGCAACAAAATTAGTACGCCCGAAAACCTCATCCATCAGAACCTTGAGGTAATGGGATTCATTGTCATCAATCGTGACCCAAATACTCCCATCCTCTGCCAGTAGCTCACGCAGCAAGACTAAACGAGGGTACATCATCGACAACCACTGGCTGTGCTCCAGCTTATCGTCATAGTGCTCAAAGGCACTCTGCGTGTTGTAAGGCGGGTCAATAAATATGCACTTCACCTGACCCGCATAGAACGGTAAAAGCGCTTTCAAAGCCAGTAGATTGTCGCCCTGAATAAGCAAGTTCTCACTGAGGTCTCCATAGGACTTTACCTGTTGTAACAGGTGATAAGGCACTTCATCAGTGCTTACCTTGGCTTGGTTTTTATTGACCCAGTCGAGAAATGGCATGGCTTCAATCGATTCTTGTTAACGGCTCAATTGTACCTAGTGCGCGAAGACATTTTGTGTGTTTGAGGTGCCTTTTCAGGTGGAGTCTTTATCACTGACCCTTTCGCGTATTTCTCGTGCAGATATTGGACGAAGGAACTCCTTTGAAAGGCTACTCAACGCCTGTAGATAAGCCAAGTATCCCAAAAAAACAAGCGATAACGCTGGGATGTAAACCATGAACCAGGCTCCGTCAATTTGATTTTCGGAAA
>JBDLTI010000027.1:0-23416 GCA_039805865.1 Pseudomonadota bacterium
TTGGCTCTACGGCGCTGTCCCTTCTATTTGTTGCTACACCCATTTTTCTTGCTGAAAGCCTAATACCTGATTGGTTAGGCCTTCTGGTTTCACTCGTACCAACCTTTGTTGTCGTTGTAGTCTTGATAACGAGAACACCCCGTCTGGGCCGTCGCATGTTCATTGGTATGGCCACGCTTGCAAGCGCATTCCTGATTAGCGAATTCGGACTGCTAAAACCTCAGAACATCTACCTGATCAATTTTATTGCAATCTACACAATATTATTTAAAGAGTTTTACGGATCACTACGTCGCAATCAGGTGCCCCTCTGCACACGGTTTGCCATGCTTGTTCACGAATCGATATCGCCACAGTTAGCTAGATATACCAGAGCACTCACCTATAGCTGGGCGGCATTTTTTGGTCTGCAAATACCCATCTGGTTTAGCCTGTTCTTCGTATTGCCCACGCAACTCTGGGCTGAACTTGTTTCACTTGTCCCAATTGTCTTGATGGTTGTTCTATTCATCATCGATTTAGCGGCAAGGCAAATCCTGCTGCCATACGAAGATCGCAAAGATTCTCTGCTGCGAACCATCCGCGCTCTGATCAAACACCGAAACAACCTAAAGCAAGCGATTGCCAAATGAGCGCTCCACTTATTCGACATCGATCAAATGCTGAGCCTATTGCCTATTACAACGGCCAACTGATTACCGCAGGTCAGTTTTTATCAGACGTTATAAGCCTATCAAAATGGCTGCCAATTGCATCGCACGTTTTGAATATCGCGACCAATCGGTATGCGTTTCTAGTTGGACTAGGCGCCTCAATCATTACAAAAAAAATCTCACTGCTGCCATCTGCAGTCACATCCGACACTATTGAACAACTAGGAAAGTTTGCGCCAGACTTCTTCGTCATATCAGATCAAGCACCGCCGCCAGGACTTAATGACTACATTGATCCAACGCAGCACATTGGCGCTGAGACTACAGAAGTCGATGTCCCAGAAATTGATGCAAACCAGATAATTGCTTATGTCTTTACCTCCGGAAGCACCGGGTCACCCGTGCCACATCCAAAACACTGGGGTGCTCTGGTAAAAAATATCGAAATAACAAGCGATCAGCTAAAACTACCTGAGGATTGCAGTGTTATTGGCACAACACCAAGCCAGCATATGTATGGCTTTGAATCGAACATATTGCTCGCACTACTTAATGGATCAATCCTCTACGATCAAAAACCATTCTTTCCAGCCGACATTATTAGTGCGCTGGAGACAGCAAACTCTCCCGTAGCATTAGTAACAACGCCTTTCCATCTCGAAACCTTGCTCAACGCTGAGATTCCATTGCCGCATGTAGCACGTGTTATTTGTGCCACTGCACCTTTATCAGTTGAGATAGCTAAGCGAGCCGAAGCGGCTATGGGCTGCCAACTATGCGAAATTTATGGGTCAACAGAAACAGGACAGATTGCCGTTCGACGCACAGCACTTACGGACGAGTGGACACTTGTCGATGGTGTTGAAATAACACTAAATGAGGATAACTTCTGGGCATGTGGCGGGCATTTGTCTTCACCCATTCCCCTATCCGATGCTTTTGAACTTACCGGCCCCTATACTTTCCGTCTATTAGGGCGCAGCAGCGATATGATCAATATCGCCGGAAAGCGTACATCGCTTGGATATCTCAATAATATGCTCAAACGCATACCAGAGATTGAAGACGCCATTTTCTTTATGCCTAGCGATCAATCTGGTTCGCAACCACGGCTGGCCTTGCTTCATACGTCTAAAACCCTGGATAACCAAGCAATACGAGAAGTATTGCGTCACTATATCGATCCGGTTTTCTTGCCAAGGTTTTTTATCCAGACATGTACGATACCTAGAAATCCTACGGGCAAGGTGCTTCAATCTTCATTGGACAAACTTTTTAATAGCCGGCTGACCAAATGATTTCTGTAGATATTCCTGTAGATCATCCGGCATTTAATGGGCACTTTCCTGGGCACCCTATTCTGCCCGGCGTCTGCATTCTCAACTATGTTGCGGCCGCATTTAATAAACCATGCCAGGGCTTTCGAAGCGCCAAATTTCTCAAGGTGGTTCGCCCAGGGGCGACCCTCCAGATTGCATTCGGCGCCATCAATCGCAGCGCCTACAGCTTTACCGTTAAGGTGGCCGGCAACGTTGTTTGTGAGGGGCAGATCATCTCTGTCACAGACAATGCCTAAGCCTTCCCCTGACTGGAAGAACAGTCCAGAAAAGGGCAGCCCACTGCTTATTGGCTTGTTGGCCAAAGCCTCGTTTTTCTTTGGCCGTCGCATGACACGCCCCGTGATTTATTGCGTAGCATTCTTTTATGCTTGTTTCGCAAGAACAGCGAGACAAGCCAGCCAGGATTATCTCAAACGTGTATTGAAGCGCGCCCCAAACGCCATTGAGATTTACAAGCATTTTTTATATTTTGCTTCAGTCACCCATGATCGTCTTTTCTTGTTAGCGGGTGGTTTTGATGCGTTCAAAATTAGCATCTATGGGCAAATCGAGATTGATCAAGCCTTAGCAAAGAACGTCGGCGTTATGCTCTATGGCGCTCACTTTGGTAGTTTTGAATCAGTCCGCTTTACAGCCAATGACCGCCATGAGCTGAAGATTTCCATACTGATGTATGAAAAGAACAGTGAAAAACTAGCCAAGATCTTCCACAAGATCTCCCCTGACCTCGCGAATATCATCATTCCACTTGGATCCATTCAAACTATGCTGACTGTGCGAGAACGCTTGTCAGAAGGGCATATGGTTGGAATTCTTGCAGACCGATCCGTCAATAATGAGCCGGGCATCAAACGTGATTTTCTCGGCAAACCCGCACTATTCCCAATATCGCCCTTCAGACTACCCAAACTTTTCTCTACTCCTATTTGTTTTATTGCCGGCATTTACGAAGGTGGAAATCAATACCGTATATTTTTTCGCGACTTAAATCCGGACAATACAACTATTTCACCCGAGGCCCTTCTTGCAAGGTATGCAGATACGTTAGAAGACCTTTGCTTGGCTCATCCCTACAACTGGTTCAATTTTTATGATTTTTGGAGGTGCAATGAAGCCGCTTAAATACCTAGGTTTATTGCCACTTGCGCTGATCTCTTTCCCGGCTTCCGCGTGGGATGTCTCAGATCTGATGAAAACGCTAGCTGCAAACCCAGGTGGAAAAGCAACATTTATCGAAAAACGACAGCTGGCTGTTTTAGACAAGCCTCTGGTTATGACTGGCGATCTTGTCTATGCCCCACCGGCTTATCTCGAGAAGCGAGTCTTAACACCCAAACCTGAAATTTTAATTCTTGATGGCGACCGACTTAGGTATGAAGCCGCAGGCAAAAAGGCAACCATTAACATCAACACACAACCCGAACTTGTAGGTTTTATCGATAGTATTCGCGGTACGCTCACCGGCAACCTGCGAAAACTTGAAGATAATTATGCCTTAACGCTCAATGGCGCCCCTAAGCGTTGGACATTGATTCTTTTGCCAAACGATCAGCAGATTGCCAAATACGTTCTAAAGATCACCATTTCGGGCCATGACGACAAAGTAACAACGATTGAATACCTACAAGCAGATGGCGATAAATCTGTGATGACTATCCAACCCACCCATTAATGATGGCCAAACGATTACCCGTCTTAATATGGCTTTGTGCTATCGCTCTTGCGGTGATTGCCGTTATACGCGCCAATTATGTGGCAGATATGTCTGCATTTTTGCCGGCAAACCCCACCAACAATCAATCCATTTTGATTGAGCAACTTACTCATGGCTCACTTTCTCGAACGATTCTAATCGGCATCGAAGGCGCGCCAAGTGAAACACTTGCGAAAGCCTCAAAGGAATTGTCATCAGCAATGCAGGCCAGCCAACGCTTCAGCATGGTTCAAAATGGCGACCCTGAGAGCACACGTAAAGATCAGGCTTTTATATTTAATAACCGTTATCTGTTAAGCCCTACAACTATTGAGCACTTCACTGAACAAGGCTTACACAAGGCAATTTCTGATTCAATCGATCTTCTTGGCTCGCCGCTCGGTTTAATGATCAAAAAAATATTCCCAAAAGATCCAACGGGAGAAGTCCTTTCAATTATTAATAACCTTGGGTTCACTAACCAAATCGAGAACGCGCACGGAGTTTGGGTAGCGAACAATGCTCAACGCGCCCTCGTGCTCGCACTGACTAATGCTACTGGTACAGATACCGATCAACAGGAAGCGGCTGTCCACTTCATACGAGCAGAATTTGAACGCATTCAGAAATCCATAGACGCCAACCTCACCCTAAAAATGACCGGCTCACCTGTATTCTCGGTTAACGCACGGGAAACGATTCATTCGCAGGTGCTCGTCTTTTCAACGCTAGGACTCACTGCAATCAGTTTTCTTTTTCTATGGGTTTTTCGCTCTTTCAAAACATTTGCCCTTGGAGCGCTGCCCATACTTACAGGCATTCTTTGCGGCATTACAGCCGTAAGCCTCTGTTTTGACACAGTGCATGCCATCACAATTGGCTTTGGTTCTACGTTAATCGGAGAAGCCGTCGACTATTCCATCTATTATTTCGCGCAAGCACAGAAGCAGAACTCAGAATGGAAGGAACGGTTCTGGCCAACCATACGCTTAGGCACATTCACGTCCATCGTTGGTTTCCTAGCGCTCCTGACAACCGACTTTCCTGGTCTTGCGCAATTAAGTGTCTTCACTATCGCAGGGCTCTCCGCTGCAGTACTTGTAACGCGATATGTTTTACCTGCGTTACATAATCCCAAACTGAATGATTACACTTTAAAGGCAATTGGCAAGGCTGTTATAAGACTTTTGCCAGCTTTGTCGAAGCTCCGTTACTTAGGCTATGTCTTTGCACTGTTGATGATTATTCCATTTCTTTCTGGAACCGTTAAATGGAGCAACCAGGTATCCGACCTGAGTCCTGTTTCCAAGGCCGATAAGGCACTGGATATTGAACTACGGTCGGACCTCGGTGCCGGAGGCGCTCGTCACATCATCGTTATGAAAGCAACATCAGAGGATGCGGCTCTTGAGGTAAGCGAGCAGGTTGCTTCGCTTATCGCGCCTTTGCAAGAACAAAACCTCATTGCAGGATTTGATGCACCTTCAAAGCTGCTACCTAGCCTAGCTACACAAACCCTACGAAAAAGGGCTGTCCCGGAATTACCATTACTTGATAAACGCCTAGAAAATGCGATCAAAGATCTCCCGGTAAAACGAAAAACACTCGAACCATTTGTAACCGATTCCGAATCTATTCACGATGCCCCATTTATTAATCAAGAAAGTTTTTCAGGCACCTCGCTTAACGAAGTGATCAAATCGCTTCTATATCGCGTAGGCGATAAGTGGGTTGCAATTGGCATCATTAAAGACACCCCTGAGACCCCGGTTAACCCGCAAAGCATTAAAGCGCTTCTGGAGCAGGCACCTCAGCTTGATGCCCAATACATCGACTTGCTTAATGAAAGCAACCAGATGTATGAACAGTATGTCTCTGGCACCCTAAACAGCTGCCTATTTGGAGTTGTCGGCATTTTTATTGTCCTATCGGCCGTACGCCGCTCAATTCCTGACGCAATACGCATCATGGCCCCACTAGTTATTTCGTCAGTCGTTGTAGCTGGCATCCTCGGCCTGTCGGGGGTAAATCTGACCTTATTGCATGCTGTTGGATTTCTGTTAATTTTCGCCATCGGATCCAATTACGCGCTTTTAGTACAAAACCACCAGGGTGAAATGGATCCAATAACTGTCGCCTCGTTGATCGTAGCCTGTTTCGCCACCATGTTCGGATTTGGCGTTCTGGCTTTTACCGAGGTTCCTGTACTCAAAGCAATTGGCCAGACAGTTGGCCCAGGCGCACTACTATCCCTTTTCTTTGCACTATCCATGGCCGCGAACAAGCCAGGAATAAAACTGGACCCTATTAGGTAAAATCTTACAAACCATGGAGTATTGATTGAAACCTATATTTATCGATTCGTATACAGCAACTACCTGCGTCGGCCCAGGAAATAATGCCCTAGAAAGTGCATTACAGTCTGGTACTGCAGGATTGCTGCAATGCGATTTCGATACCGTATCGCTGGACACATGGATTGGGAAAGTTGCTGACGTAGACAGCAACAACGCATCGTTGCCGACAGATCTGAAATCTTTTGACTGCAGAAATAATAGACTAGCTTTCTTAGGCTTGCAGCAAGATGGGTTTGATGCACGTATAAGAGAAACTGTTCGTACCTCAGGTCATCAACGTGTCGGCATATTTTTAGGGACCAGCACATCAGCGATTTACGACACCGAGCTTGCTTACCGTAATGTTGATTCAACGACGGGAAAATTCTCAGAGCCTATTAATTACTCTGGTTCACACAGCATTTCTTCACTTTGCAACTTTGTGCGTGCCGTGTATGGCATTCAAGGCCCTGGCTTCGTTATCTCAACAGCGTGTTCGTCCTCGGCCAAAGTATTCGCGGCCGCACAACGCTTTATGGCGCTTGGCCTAATCGATGCAGCTCTTGTTGGTGGCGTGGACTCGCTTTGCCTAACTACGCTATACGGCTTCAATTCTTTGCAACTAACTTCAGAAATGCCCTGCCGTCCCTACGATCAACGCCGTAACGGTATCTCCATTGGCGAAGCTGCAGCATTTGCTCTACTCACTAAACACCAGAGTTCTGACTTAGCGCTATTGGGTTATGGCGAATCAAGTGATGCCTACCATATGTCCTCCCCGCATCCAGATGGTCTTGGCGCCAAATACGCAATGGAATTGGCATTAAAAAGCGCAGGGCTCGTTCGGGGAGATATTGACTATATCAACCTACATGGCACATCCACCCCCAGCAATGACCGCGCAGAAGGCATAGCCGTCAACAATGTCTTTGGAGAAAGGGTTGCATGCAGTTCTACCAAAGGCGTTACCGGCCATACTCTGGGTGCTGCAGGTGCTGTAGAAGCGGTTGCCTGCTTTGAAGCGTTGCGACAAGGGTTCATTCCCGGAAGTGTTGGCACAGAAACCCTTGATCCGGCAATCCATTTGAACTATCAGCTAAAGTCGTCACGTGCTCCGGTTACCAAGGTATTGAGCAATTCTTTTGGATTCGGTGGTAGCAACTGCAGTTTGATCTTTGGTAAACAGCCATGACACAAGATAACATTCTCGATATTGCTATCTTGGGCATTGGTGCCGTTGGCCCAGGATTTTCAAATTGGCCTGAATTACAGTCTCAACTTAAAGCGGGTGCACCGCTAAGCTTGGATAAGACTCAACTTCCTAGCCCCGAAATATTGCCGTCTGCAGAACGTCGACGCGCCAGCCCTATAGTCAAAGCAGGTTTAAGCGTTGGACTCGAAGCTTGCCACGATGCAGCCTTAGACCCGTGTCAGTTGTTAACTGTCTTTACCTCGTCAGGTGCGGATGGTGCCAATTGCGAGGCAATTTGCGAACAACTAGCCACAGATGATCGACTCATCTCCCCCACACGGTTTCATAACTCGGTACACAATACGGTTGCCGGTTACTGGGGTATCGCTACAGGCTGCATGCGGCCATCGCAAGTTATTTCTGCAGAAGATGGTAGCTTCGCAGCAGGATTGCTAGAGGCGGCCATCGAAGCCAGTCATAGCGATGAACCTTGCTTATTGGTTTGCTACGATACGAACTACCCTGGTGCATTACGTCATGTGCGCCCGATTAATGATACTGCAGCCATTGCACTGATCGTTGCAAAACCCGGAAAACGCAAGGGAAAATACCCTAACATTCAGCTAAAGCTAGACCATACAGCTACTCCTGAGACTCCGACGGCGCCGATTCCTACTCTTCAGGCCATACCTGTCCTAAATAGCATCACACACACGACAACCGATTGGGTTTCCATCTATTTCCAGTCTAACTGCGCACTTTCAGCAAGAGTCAATCCATGAAATCGCATTCCTGGCTTCTAGAAAACCTACCGCATCAAGGCAGTATGAATCTGCTTGATACCGTCTTGTCGTGGGATGCAGACCAAATTCACTGCTCTGCTTCCAGCCATCTTGACCCAAATAACCCACTGGCTGAAAACGGTTTGCTAGGCACAAGTGCCGGAATCGAGTATGCAGCGCAAGCCATGGCTGCGCATGGCCGACTAACTGCACCAGCAACCACTACACCTCGCCAGGGGTATATCGCCGGTATCCGCGATATCCGGTTTTATGTTCAAACGCTCAATAACGCCAGCCCAACCATCAATATCCAAGCGACACGTCTTATGGGTGATGATGACAATGTGATCTATCAATTCACCATATCGGACCAGGGCATTAATCTGGTTACTGGGCGCGCAACCGTTGTTCTGGATCGAAACAAAAATATCAGCTTATGAAAATTGCATTAATTACAGGCGGTTCGGGGGGGATCGGTGCTGCAATCGCCGAAACACTTGCACAAGCTCGCCTACATGTCATTGTTCATGCCAATAAGAATCTCGAACAAGCTAATTTAATCGTTAATCGCATTCGCGAGAATGGTGGGTCAGCTGAAGCAGTTTGCTTCGATCTGTTGGATCAAAGCGCTGTACAAGCATTCATTGATGGCCAGCTTGAGTGTAGTGGTATCGACATCTTGGTGAATAATGCAGGCATTCATGATGACGCAGTCTTTCCTGGCATGTCACCAAAGCAATGGCATCAGGTCATTGACGTCAACCTCAATGGGTTCTTTAACATTACCCAGCCACTTGTTTTGCCGATGATCCGCAAGCGCTGGGGCAGGATTGTGAACGTTAGTTCTGTGTCTGGAATTACAGGCAATCGTGGTCAAGTAAATTACTCTGCGGCGAAAGGAGCTATAAATGCCGCTACCAAAGCTTTATCGCTTGAAGTGGCTAGTAGAGGCATTACCGTTAATGCAGTGGCGCCCGGAATAATCAGCACGTCGATGACTGAAACAGTGTTTGATTCTGAGACCATAAAGTCGTTGATTCCTATGAAACGTGCAGGTAGCGCTAACGAAGTGGCAGACCTCGTCGCATTTCTTGTCTCTGATAAGGCTTCTTATATCACCGGTCAGATCATCTCTATTAATGGTGGCATGATCTGATGACGGTTCATCAGGGAGAACTGCTCCTCTTTTTCACTCTGCTTCAGCTGTCAATCATCGTTCTTGCTGGCAGAATCGGAGGCGCCGTTGCTCTTAAATTCGGGCAATCTGCGGTCGTAGGCGAAATTATCCTTGGCATACTCCTAGGACCTTCATTGTTTGGGCTGTTGGCACCCGAATTATTTGAACTTGTTTTCCGCTCAACACCGCCGGGCCCGTTGTCTATGCTTTCTCAGATAGGCCTCATATTCCTGATGTTTCAAATTGGCCAGGAATTCGATTTTTCTCACCTAAAAGTCACACAACATCGCAACACGATGATCACCGTTGCTTTGGCCAGCATGATCGTGCCATTCATGCTCGGTTGTGGATTCGGTTACTATGCCGCCCCCGTACTTTCACCGGACGCCAACCCGATTAGCTCTGCATTATTCATTGGCACGGCCTTCTCAATTACTGCCCTTCCGATTCTTGGAAGAATCATGATCGAGTTCGGGATCACAAAAACAGCAGTGGGCGTCATTGCTATCAGCGCTGCAGCAATTAATGATGTTATCGGATGGGTGCTACTTGCTTTGGTCAGCGCCCTGACCTTATCGGCATTCAGCACCGAATCCCTCATCCAAATTATTGGAAGCATCGCGCTTTACATTGCAATTTGCTGGTTAGCCATTAGACCTATGATGAAATGGATAATCCATCGACTAGGCACCACTGCAGAACCGCTTACGGGCAACGTACTCGGCGCAATGATTGTGCTGATTTTTTTATCCGCTATGACCACTTACAAGATTGGCATTTTCGCGATTTTCGGTGGTTTCATGCTGGGCGTATTAGTTCACGATGAACAGGCATTTGTTTCAGCGTGGCGCAAAAAAGTGGGCAGCTTTGTCACTGTTTTTTTTCTACCCATTTTCTTTACTTATACCGGTCTGCGCACAAGTATTGGTAGCCTAGATACGATTGAGTTATGGGGGTGGTGTCTGCTACTCATTTTCCTTGCCACTCTAGGGAAATTTGGTGCTGCGTATTGGGCTGCCCGCATTAACGGTTTGAGCAAGAATGAGTGCACCGTTTTAGGGGTGATGATGAATACGCGGGCCCTCATGGAGCTCATCGTCATTAATATTGGGCTTGATCTTGGTGTAATTTCACCCACCGTGTTCACTATGCTCGTGATCATGGCTATCTTCAGCACAGTGATCACTACACCTGTTCTTCGCAGAAAACTTCCCGCGATAGGGCTCGGCACGTGACAGAAACAAGGTCCACTCGCCAGAAACCGAATGCTGTAATCAAAGCCAGCATATTTGCTCATGGCATCGTTGGCATTGGATTAATTTTTGACCCCGCCTCGGTGCTGCTCTGGCTGACCATATTAGCCACCAATCACGGCATTCTCACTATAGGCGGATTGCTACCTCGTTCAAAACTACTAGGTCCCAACATTACGCACTTGCCGCAGGCTTCTATTGCAAAGCGCCAAATCGCGATCACCTTCGACGACGGGCCCGACCCGATTGTTACACCCCAAATTCTAGATATTCTTGAGCGACATCAAGCAAAGGCAACCTTCTTCTGCATCGGTTACCTAGCAGAAACGCACCCTGATCTTATACAACGCATAGTGCGCGAAGGTCACCAAGTCGAAAATCACAGTTTTAGCCACAAAGCGACCTTCGCATTCAATGGCCCTAAGGGTATTGCAAATGAAATTACACGCGCCCAACAAGCTCTGACTCAATCAAGCGGGAGAGCACCGCGTTTTTTTAGACCGATGGCCGGCATTCGAAACCCCCTGCTCGAACCAGTATTGAGCACGCATGGATTGAGATTGGTCTCATGGTCACGCCGAGGCTTCGATACACAGTTCAGGGATCCCGACCAACTGCATCGCCGGCTAACTAAAGGATTATCTGCTGGTCAAATTCTTATGATGCACGATGGCAATGCTGCTTATTACAAGAATGGCATTACGGTCACTGTGGCATGCCTCCCCACCATTCTTCAAAGCATTTCTGATGCGGGGCTCACTACGGTAACGCTTGATGAGAGTTTCCAATGAGTATTGGGAACTGCACCGCTACTAAGCCTACGCTGACACAGCGCATCAAACGGCTCATGCCAATTAAGGCCGTTGGCACCACTCTGTTTATTTACCTTTTTTTTCGGGGCTATTTCTGGGTGATGGAAAATCCAAATGCCACACCCATTACCGTACCCACAACAAGCATCGATGACCTGATCCCATTTTCCATTCTAGGGCTGCCTATCTACCTTTCGTTATGGGTATATGTTTCTCTAGCACCAGCCCTGCTCAATAGCTTACGGGCTTTGCTCAGTTATGGATTATGGATCTCGCTGATGTGCGTCGCTTGTCTCATGTTTTTCTGGTTTTTTCCGACTGCCACGCCACCATTCGAAATTGACCTGCTACGCTATCCCTCAATGGCTTTTTTGCGTGTCGACACTGGCCTTAATGCATTTCCATCATTACATGTTGCCTCTGCTGTATTCACTTCGGCATGGCTAACCATTTTGCTCCGCAAAATAAATGCGCCCGGCTATATACACGTATTAAATATCGTCTATTGCCTGCTCATCATCTGGTCAACAATGGCCGTACGACAGCACGTATTATGGGATGCAATTTCTGGTGCATTTATCGGGTTAATGTTTGCAATTATGTCTATACGTTCTATTTCACGAAAACTACCCGAAAACGACATTTAATATGATGTAGTAACTGTTACCTCGAGGACCAATATTTTCTATAGGCAATTACTGGTAACCTCAAGAACATACCGATCACCAATCTTGTATGCATCCAGGTAAGCAGCTTGTTATCTCGGAAGTAATGAAAGTGTGAAACCCCACCTTCAGCCTTTGAAAAATAGCGGACCGGTGCCACGACATTAATTGGTCGCACGCCAGCCCAGCATAGTCTGACTGCCGCTTCGGGATCAAAATCAAAGCGACGCATCCATCTCGAATTTTCCATAATGCTGCACAGAGGTTCAATCGGATAAACCCGAAACCCGAACAAGGAGTCTCCGATACCCATCCAAAAAGTTTCAAGGTTTGCCCACCAATTAGAGATTTTTCGCCCTTTCACCCTAAGGCTCGGTGCTTCACTCCCAAAATCCGGCACTCCCAAAACCATAGCCCCAGGGCTGGCTTCTGATAACGCCATAAATTCTGGGATTTTGTATGCCGGATGCTGACCATCCGAATCCATCGTCAGTACATTCGTAAACCCGGCCTGTTGAGCAAGCTTTATACCTTCAAGAACTGCAGCGCCTTTGCCAGAGTTCACAGGCAATGCAACTACCTTTAGCCCGGACTCTGAAAGCGCCAACTCCTCTAAAAGTTCCTTACTGCCATCATTACTGCCATCAACAACAACCCATACTGGCGACCAATACTGAAGCGCTTCCAGCACCGTATTTTTTACCTTCATCCCCGGGTTAAAGCTTGGAATGAGCACTAAATGAGTATTGGATGAATTCATAATTGTTGCTGGTTGAAGTAGGACTCGAGTTCCTTGGTTAATGCGCTGTAATCGTTGGAGGGCATAAATATGTCGCCACACGTCAGCGAAATGGTAATCGGCAAACTCGGCAGCGCGTTTAATCTCCGGCGTTTCCCCAAAAATGGTTGGTCATAACGCAAGAAAAAGGTTCTGATAGGGATATTCAAACGAGATGCCAACAATGCCGGGCTTTGATTAATACAAATGGGGCTGTCATCTGGTGTGCGCGTTCCTTCTGGGAAAAGAAGTAAATTTGCATCTTCACCAACCGCTTCTTTTGCATAGGCCAGCAAACTAAATGGATCTGCATTTCGTATAAAGCCTGCGAGCTTCGCTGCTGCGCCAAACAATGGGTTATCCAGAAGCGAAGCTTTCATGACACAGATGGTATTAGGCACTTTAGCCAGAAAAATGACCGCATCAAGCAACGATGGGTGGTTTGCAATGAGAATGCTCGTGCCCTTTACATTCCGCTCTGACTCAAGGTTTAGTTTGAAACGACATCCACAAAACAATGTTAGAAACAGCAAGTAGAACGACAGCCCAAGACGAATAACCAATCGACCAAAATAATGGCCCGTGCGCTTGGGCAGAACTGTGTAAAAAAACAACGCAAATGGCAACCAGACGGCGCATAAAACAGCCAGTGCTGCAAACCCGAGGAATAGTGCCACGGGTGCATAAAGCAGCCAGAACGTTTTAATCAAGCTTTGCAAAACAACCACTTGCTTCAATCTCAACCAACAGATCACTACGGCATATGTCTCCAAGGACATAATGCACATTGGGTGCCTTGGCCACATCACGGAAAAACTCAGAAAAACCTTTTGCCACATTCACATAATCACACGCGTTTCTTACGTACACGCGATATAGCATTTCATGCATCGGAATGGTTTGCGCTTCTAATTTCTCTGCTTCAATAACCACTAATGCTATGTTTTGAAGCGACGTTAGTGTCTGCGCGTATGAATCGTTAACATGAACCGTCTCATGCCCAACAATGCTGGCAGTCCCTGACACCAGTAATAAGCTAGATCCATCTAGATGAACCAGCCCTGCCCTAGAAAACGAAGGGCTTCTGGGGCCATACTGCTCAGGATATTTATATGCGCTGACTTGGCGTGGGTTTTCAATCAACTGGGCCGGATCGGTCCCTGCAAGAAACACGATGGAAAGCCCACCTTCTCGAATACCAATAGCAGACGCTGCTGGCATACCTGCTGCAAGAAGATCACTCGCTGAGTCAAAAGCCCTTTGCCGACCTTTATTAAACAACCGGTAACGCTCAACGCCATCCAAAGGTTCGTTGATATCTGCAAAGTAATTCCATAAGCGCCATACGTGCCTATTGCCTAACGATCTGACAAAATCCAGCGCCTCAATGTAGGCACGGTATGTTAAGTCTTCTAGGTTCTCACCAGGGGGCTCAGGCAAGCACACGTAACCAAATACCGTTGCGTCTTTCTCTACATACCTGACATTACCAACCTGGCTGAACTTAGCCTCGTCACCGCACAACCAGATTTCAAAACCCGTGTCAGACGGCGCTCCCAAAACCGGCATTTCAAGCGCCATGATTCCATCTGAAACATCGGCTGAAGGAGTTTCTCTAGAAAAACGAAACCCTGCAGCCGTCACATCTCGAACAACTTCTGCAGACGTACACCATGAAATTTTCACAGGCATACCAACGGCTTCGGCTTCAAACGACGTCATCCGTTTAGATTGTTTCAATTACGGGCCGAATATTCACTTTTCGGCGTTTCCACGCAATGACCGTGCGCTTTAAATTCGCCAGTGATGCTGTGTAGTAGATGCACTTAAAAAGGAAGATCGACTTCCAAATCGGTGTGTTCCCAAAGATGTCCCCGGCTAAAACTGAAAGAATGGCCTCTTTGATACGGAAGATATTCCGGGGATTCATGAACAAATCCCGCAACGTAGGGTTCGTTACCCGGTAAATAAACCAGGAAAACTCTTTAGGGCCATGCCTCATAGCCTTATCAAACTTAGCCAATGCCTTTGTGGACATGGCAGGGTTGCTAAGACACGTATGAATAGCCTCTGCACCGATGACACCGCTATTCATCGCGAGCAAAACCCCTGAAGAGAATACAGGGTCAATAAATGCATAGGCGTCACCGAGCATCACATAGTTTTTACCATAACATCGGTCAGCGACATAAGAAAAATTCCCGGTAGCTTCGGCTTCAGACACCATGGTTGCGCTAACCATCTTGGCTTGAAGCAGCGGACACATAGCAATGCCATCTAATAGGAACTGCTCAAGGGTGCGCTCACCCTTGGTTTTCATAAAATACGGCCAGGTAACCATGCCTATGCTGGTCGTGCCATCTGCTAAGGGAATAAACCAGAACCAGCCATGATCAAACCAGAAGATGGCGATGTTACCCTCGTCAGCGCCTTCATTTCTCATGACGCCAGTAAAGTGCGCATAAAGTGCCGAGCTATTATGCTTTGGATTCTTGTGCTTAATTTGTAACTTATTCGCAAGCAGCGTATCGCGACCCGAAGCGTCAACGACAAACTTGGCCTGCCATTTCTCTTTTCGGCCATCAGCGTGTTCGGCCTCTACCTCTGCGCAACCTCCCTCATTGAGATTGACCGCTTTCACACGGCAATCTTCGATAACATCAACGCCTTTGGCTGCTGCATTACGGATCAATATTTCATCAAACTCAGAGCGGCGCACCTGAAATGCACTAGGCATGGATTTATCCCATGCATCGGCAAAATAAAACCGTTGTTGATGGTCATGCCAAGGTGAATTGAATTCAGCAGCATTTTTCACCATGCCAACTTGTGTCACTTGCTCTGTAACACCCAGCAAATCGAAAATCGGCAGATTAGCGGGCAGCAGCGACTCGCCTATATGAAAGCGTGGGTGACGCGACTTTTCAACCAAGGTCACCTTGTAGCCTTTTTGTGCTAACAAAGGTGCAACGGTTGAGCCCGCAGGCCCACCGCCAATAACTAAAACATCACAAAAGTTCGACATAGATTTTCAATATGCACCCATGGTAGCTACATCTGCGTCAAATGAAGCAAGCTCACTTTTTAAGATTAAGACTTGCAACGTCCGTTAACCCTTGAGAGATATTTTGCTTTGCCGCTCTTTCAACTGCCATTTGTATCCGCCCAACCGCTATTGCTGCATCACCAAAGGTTGCTGTGCCCGTCGAACTAACCACTTTTCTCAGTTCGACTTTTTTTGTTGTCAAATTAGTCAAAGACCATGTGGTTTCTAAATTAACGGTAAATGTAAGGCCGAACACTGGCTTGCTTAATGAAGTAATTGATACAGCAAGTAGGTAATTTGCATCACCAACCTGGATGACTTTATTGAACAATTCAGTATTTGATATAGCTTGTTCAATCGCCGCCTTCAGATCGGCATCAGAAATATTGGTGCCTTCCATAGCTCCAGTTTCTGAACCGCCGGCAGTTTTTACTTGAACTGTGGCGTTGAACTTTTGACCCAAAACCAAATCGCTAGGTGTCATTTCATCTTTATTTGCTGGTGAAGCACAACCAACCAGATTTACTAGAAGGGCGCCAGCTAAAACCAGCTGTAAAACTTTTCTGTATTTCATTATTTACTCGCAGAATCTTTGTAAATATTATCAATTACTTCATCAACCATTTCTTGTGGCGAATAGCGTGTCAACGAACCATGCTTAGACCGACCTGATGCAAGGGGAACTTGGTCTTTAGGATCTCTAATGACTACAGAAAGCTCGAACATATACATGGTGATATCCCACATCCATTTATCTGCATATGTAACTAACGCATCGTAAACCGCTTTTGGCTCCTCTACGCCAGTAGTGACTTTAACGCCCTTGGATCGTAGCTTATTAGCGATGATTTCATTTACGCCTCTCTTGTCCTCGGGGATCTGCTTTACATACATGGTTTTTAACACGCTTAAGTTTGCGCTTGGGTCTACCTGTGAAGTGGCAACATTCACACAACCGGTCAGCATAAAAAACCCTACCAGAAGGAAAGCTGCCTTAATACTTACTAATTTTTTCATTCTATATCTCCTGCTAATTTTTATTTCAGGTTAAAACTCGCTTGAATCTTTTCTTTGAGCTCTTGAACCCACTTGTTATAAACCCCGTGAATCAATGGTGTACCTGTCGGATATCGCGGGGCAGCACCGAGCTGCACCGGTTCGTAGCTGTCTTGTTGTGTTGATAGCCTGTATTTCAGATTCTTACTGCTTTCATACACAATCGAAAAGTTTTGCTGTGTATAGTCAACGCGTACGGTTGTGAAATGCTTGTCTTTGTATGCGTAAGACGCTACTACTGATCCAGTTTTCCCTTCAGCGACTTTCCACCCAGCTTGAGTTGCTGAGTCAGTAATAACGCCACGAATCTCCTGTAGGGGTAACGTCTTCCCTGATTTTGTTACGATTGGAACATTCTCATACGTAACCATCGCAACAGGGTCTGGTCCGTTCACAGACCTACACCCCAACAGCGTAAGTGATACGAGCAGTACGCAACTAAGTAATTTCACGGTGAGCCATTCTCAATCACAATTAGTAACTTATAAATTCATTATTAATTGTTTCATGTTACCCAGTTGCACGTAAACTTTCCACAAATACTTATCACCGATTTCTATAGTGCCAATTAAACACTGCCCCTGCGGTAGCTGCAAAGCTGCCCTCGACTGCTGCCAACCCTACCTTGACGGCACACGCCAAGCCCCTACGGCTGAAGCACTGATGCGATCGCGTTATGTGGCCTACGGGTTAGGCTTGGAGCATTATCTATTAGCCACCTGGCACCCCAGCACAAGGCCTGCATCGCTCGACTTTGACAAAGAAGCGCCGCTCAACTGGATTGGCCTAACGATCAAACGCCACGAATTACAGGGCGAGGATAAGGGCATCGTTGAGTTTATTGCCCGTTACAAGGTTGGTGGCCGTGCCCACCGGCTTCATGAAATCAGCCGTTTTGTACGTGAAGACGGCTGCTGGTTTTATGTTGATGGCGACATTCATGAATAGTTTTGTAGGTAAACTAACGCAAAACCACCCTACTAAGGATTAACCATGAACATTAAAACCACCGCTCTCTGCATCGCCGCTGTTACCGTTATTGCTGGCTGCGCTACCCCATCAGAACTCCGTGGTCGTCAGGTTACGTTTGCTGCTTCGAGCACCGCGCCGAATGCCGAGAAGACGCTGAACTGTATTGCCAAGGGTTGGGAACAGGCCACCCAACAGCAAGTAACTGTTACTGGCTATGACAAGGGTTATACCGCTGTGGCTGAATCGAAAACGCTGTTCGGCATGAATACCGATTTCGTGATCGATTCGGGTAACGCTAAAACCGGTGGCGCTGTATTCCAGATGTGGTCGAGCATGAAACCAAGCCAAACGAACAAACTGATCGACATTATTCAGCCCTGCCTGTAAGCCAGTCTGAAACCGGGGGCTTGCTTGCCCCCGGGCTAACTCTCTAACCCCTTCTTCCTTATAGGTGATGCACATGGCTAAGACTGTGGCTCAGGTACTGATTGAAGTTCTGGAATCTGCCGGCGTAAAGAATATTTACGGCGTTGTCGGTGATACGTTGAATTACGTAACAGAAGCTATTTCAAAGAGCAGCATTAACTGGGTGCATATGCGCCACGAAGAAGTGGGTGCCTTTGCTGCAGGTGCCGAGTCATATGTCAGCGGCACGCTGGCTGGTTGTGCCGGTTCTTGCGGCCCCGGTAGCCTCCACCTGATCAATGGTGTATTCGAAGCGCACCGCAGCCGCATTCCGCTGATTGTTATTGCCAGCCAGATGGACACCATGACGCTGGGCACTGATATGCCACAGGAAGTCGACTTCAAAAAGGTCTATGCAGACTGTTCGGTGTTCTGCGAGCAAATCAACAATGCCGAGCAAGCACGTCAGATAGTGGTAATGGCCTGCCAGGCAGCCATCAAACGACAGGGTCCTGCCGTCATTATTCTGCCTGTTGATATCAGTAAAACAGAGGTTAAGGATGCCGTACCTTTTGCGGTACATTTTCCAAAACCAGTACGCCGACCCAACGATGATGAATTGAAACAAGCCGCGGCGATTGTTGCCCAGGGTAAAAAAGTCGGCATTTATGCCGGTATGGGATCGGAAGGTGCGCATGGTCTGCTCATGGCACTCGCCAAGAAGCTTAATGCCCCCATCGCCCACACTTCGCGTGCGAAAGATTTTGTCGAGTACGACAACCCCTATAACGTAGGCATGACTGGCCTGCTCGGCGTGCATTCTGGCATGCACATGATGACGCACTGTGACACGCTCATTCTGTTGGGCGCCGACTTTGCCTGGGGTCAGTTCTACCCCCAGCATGCCAAGATTATTCAGATTGACCGCGATGGCGCCCGTGTTGGCCGTCGTCACCCGGTAGATCTGGGACTTGAAGGCGATGTGATTCCAAGTCTTGAAGCACTTATTCCACTTCTGCAAGAGAAGCCTGATGATAGCTTCCTCAAAGACTGCCTCAAGGAACGCGAAGCAACCTTGAAGGATCTGGCCGCCAAGGAAACCCCGGGAGATGCCAATGCCATTCACCCTGAATATCTAACCAGGCTGCTAGACAAATACGCCGACGATGATGCAATGCTTACCGGTGACTGCGGTACGGCTATGGTGTGGATACTGCGCCACTTCAACAGCAATGGTAAGCGCCGCACACTGACGAGCCTACGCCATGGGACGATGGCCAATGCTATGCCTATGGCCTTGGGCTTGAAGAAGGCTTATCCGAATCGTCAGGTCATCAGCTTGTCGGGTGATGGTGGCTTATCTATGTTGATGGGTGACTTACTGACAATTCGTCAGGAAAACCTGCCAATCAAGATCGTGGTGCTCAACAACAGCAAGTTGAATTTCGTCGAATTAGAGATGAAGACCGAAGGGATGCTGGATCACTACACCGATCTGAAAAACCCGAGTTTTGCGGCGGTTGCCAATGCCGTAGGCATCAAAGGCTACGAAGTCAGCAACCCGGCCGATCTGGAGAAGACAGTGAAGGAATTCCTGGCCGACCCGGAACCGGGTTTACTGGATGTTCATATCAATGGTTATGAACTGGTTATGCCACCATCGGTTAGCGCAGAGAACGTTCTGGGCATGGCTACCTACATGACTAAGGCAGTACTAGGCGGGCGCTTCAAAGACGTCGAAGGCATGATGAAGAGCGCCATAAAGACGATTCTGTAAGCGCGCTGCACATCCAGCCACCCTTCGGTGGCTGGATCTTGGGATCATCGGGCTGACGGCGGTAACGAGCCTTTCAAATTAAAGCGGTCTTTAATTAGCTTGGGTCAAATTAAAGGCCGCTTTAATTGCGATGCACATCCTTACCTAAAAGCTGGCTAGCCCTGTCTTCACAATCAGGGCGCCCACCACAAGAACAAAGGCCCAGCGTACGAAGCCGGTGCCATGTTTCAGGGCCAGGTGGCTGCCAATAAAGCTACCTGCCATATTGGCAACGGCCATCATCAGGCCGATATGCCACCAGACGTGGCCCTTGAGGGCAAATAGTACAATGGCGGCGATGTTAGTGGCCACATTAAGCAACTTAGCAGATGCCGAGGCGTTGAGAAAATCATAGCCGAGAAAGCGCACAAACAGAAAAATAAAGAAGCTGCCGGTGCCGGGGCCAAAGAAGCCGTCGTACCAGCCGATGACTGTGCCAATCAGGCAGGCAATGAGTCGCTCCCGGTTCTTGTTGGTGTGCGGCTTATGGTTTGCGCCGAGATCTTTTTTGGCTAGGGTATAGATCAACACCACCAGCAGAATGAACGGCATGAGCTTTCTGATAAAAGCCGGATCGATCTGCGTAACGCTCCACGCACCTGCAAAGCTGCCGGCCAGCGCAAACATAGCGGCTGGCAAGAGTGCGCGCCATGCCAGTTGCACGCGTTTACTGTACTGATAAGTAGCGAGCGATGTCCCCCAGACGGACGCGCATTTGTTGGTGCCCAGTAACGTGGCCGGTGATGCCGTCGGATAGGTGGCAAACAACGCCGGCACCAGAATGAGCCCACCCCCGCCGACAATGGAATCGATCATCCCTGCAAAGAAGGAGGCAAAGGAGATGAGCAAAGATTCCATAGCTGCCATTGTAAGAGATCAAGGCTTAACCGCTAAAATGACCACGTTCCTTTTAGCACAGGTGTTGTGTCATGAACCAAAACTTTGACCCGTTGTTATACGAGCTGGGGCGCGATGCGCTCTTCGGGCTATCGGTGATGGCACTCGTACTGGTTTTTAATGGGGTTTGCTATACCCGGGTGCTGTTCTGGTACCGCAAGGTGGCCAGCAATGTATCTTCTAAGAATAGCCTAGGCACTATTGTGTTGTTTGTGATGTCTGTTCTGGCGCTGGCCATTGTGCAGTTATGTGCGATTCTGATCTGGGCACTCGCGTTATTTCATATGGATCTGATTCCGACCCGCGCCATGGCCATTCTGTTTAGTGGCAGCTGCTATACCACCATCGGGGTGTTCGAGGATCTCCTCCCGGCGGGCTGGAAATCGGTAGCGCTGTTTATTGCGTTTTCTGGGCTATTCTCATTTGCCTGGGCAACATCGATCATGATGTCGATGGCCAATTCGTTTACGCAGGCATGGGATAAATCCAACAAGCCCCGAACATAAGCGAACGGTTTAGTTACCGCGCGCGAGATTTTCGAAGCGGGTGTATTCGCCCAGGAAGGCCAGGTTAACGGTACCGGTTGGGCCGTTACGCTGCTTACCGATAATGACTTCGGCCATGCCTTTATCCGGGGTGTCCGGCTTGTAGTAATCCTCTCGATACATCATGAGGATTACGTCGGCATCCTGTTCGATAGCGCCGGATTCACGCAAGTCACTCATCATGGGGCGCTTGTCGGTGCGCTCTTCGACCTTACGAGAAAGCTGCGATAAGGCGATGATAGGCACTTCCAATTCACGGGCCAGCGCCTTAAGCGAACGCGAGATTTCCGACACTTCGGTTGCGCGGTTTTCATTCTGGCGCGTTGAGCCCATGAGCTGGATATAGTCGATCACGATCAGGCCGAGTTTACCCACCTGACGTTTGAGGCGGCGGGCGCGCCCGCGCAGATCGGTGGGGTTCATGCCACCGGTTTCATCAATGTGCATGGGCGCTTCGTGTAGCTTACCCAGCGCATAGGTGAGTCGCGACCATTCGTCGTCGGTCAGGCGGCCGGTACGCACGCGGTGCGAATCTAGGCGACCAATCGATGCGAGCATACGCATGGCGAGCTGTGTGCCCCCCATTTCCATGGAGAACACGGCAACCGGCAAGCCCACGTCTACCGCCACGTATTCGGCAATGTTCAAAGCAAATGCGGTGTTGTGCGTAACGACATCGTGGTCTGTTACGTATAAACGCGTTGGGTGGCTGACCGAGATGCACTGGCATTCGACTTCACGCACGGGCTCGATGCTCGTGAAGTTCGGGCGCTTCTCACGTGTCCACGCTTCTGGCAAACGGGTAACTTTTTCGGAGAGCAGGAATAGGCTGCGTGGCTGCGGGTGGTTGATATGACACACCCAGGCCTGTTTGCCCGGCGTACGCACACCGTCTTTATTGGTGAAATGCGGTTGCTTGGTGGTGATGCTGCACCAGCCCCCCAGCGAGCGAACCAGCTCGGCCACATCATTGGCCATTTGTTCGCTGGCGATTGAGAGACGCACACTGCCCCACTTCTCTACCCAACCATCGGTATCGAGTAGACCACGCAGTACATTGAGGCGTACATCGCGGTTAGCTTCTAGGTAAGTGCGTGGAATGAATTTAGTGGCGCTGTCTTTGCCCCAGAGGCCGAGGCTCGTGAGCCCTTCTTTGATTGCGTTCGGCTGCGAACCGGCCATACCAGGCGTGTGGCCTCGATCTTCACGAACGAGGCGGTAATCGTAGTTACCGGCATGTGTAATCGTCATGGCTTCTGGCAGCGCGTGCTGTACCCGCTGCAGCATTTCTGCCGAGGCGGTAGAGAAGCGCAGCGCACTGCCGCTCAATGAACCATCGCCTAATAAAGCGCCCAATAGCCACGCATCGACCGGCACTTCTTCGTGATGACCAAAGTCACCTGTATGCTGATCGATCCAGAGGCGGTTCTGATAACGCTTTTTGCCCAGCATGGTGATCAGCTTTTCTGTGTTGATCACACGCGGTGCGTCCCAGCTACGATAGTGCACCGACCAGAGGTGCTCGGCGCAGCATTCAGTGCTACGGCCATCGGAGAAGGTGACTTTATAGACCTGACGTACGCCCTGTGGATAGAGGCCAGTGACCATGGAAGGTTGTCCATCGACCGAAGCCAATGCATCGCCAATCTGCAGGTCACCCATGCGCTTCCAGCCAGTACGCGTGCGCACCTGGGCATCCAGTGGCTGGGCTTTACCCATACTCGGGCGACCGGCGACGATGATCAGGTCGCCAGGCTGCAAGCCGGAGGTTTTGCTATCGAGATCGGTAAAGCCGGTAGGCACGCCGGTGATTTCCGAGGGGTTATCACGGTCGTGTAGTTCCTGAATGCGTTCGACCACCTGCGTGAGCAGGGGATTGATATGCACAAAGCCTTGCTGGGCGCGGGCACCCATTTCTGCAATGGCAAACACTTTCTGTTCGGCGGTATCGAGCAGTTCCTTAGCGTCGCGGCCGAGCGGGTTGAGCGCATCAGTAGC
>JBDLTI010000028.1:0-23287 GCA_039805865.1 Pseudomonadota bacterium
CCAGCTTGAGCAGGTCACACAAACCACTGCAGAGGGCACTTTCATCATCAACAACAAGAATTCGAACTGTCATAACCGAGGCTTGCCAAGAGAATAAATAGGTTGAAAGCAGTATCTACTATATGTACAGCCAAAGTTCCGACAAATCCTTACAATTGATGGCATATCACATCGACGCACCGAGCTTCTGATATAAACATCTGTATGTCACTGCCATATCTAAAACCCACACTCACCCGATGGACACCAGCTTTTTTCTGGTGCGTGGTCTTTATCCTGGGGATGTGGTGCTTTGGCGCCAGTGCTAAAACCCTAGAAGTCAACCAACACACGCAGCAAGTCAACCTACTGCCGTACGTGGAAATCTATCAGGACCCCGCGGGATCCCTAGAGATAGACGAGATCCTGGCACCGCAAGTTCAGGCGCGATTTTCCCAGCCTTCCTATGCGGCCAATCAGCTGAACTTTGGTTTCACCAATGACACCTATTGGGTCAAATTAACACTCCAACGCGCACCTGAGGCATCCGACAACTGGGTTTTAGAAGTCCCCTATCTCAGCCTGAGCCAATTAACGCTCTATGCACCTGGTCACCCGCCCATCGAGGTCGGCACCAACATCACCGCCAACAATAAGCCTATTTTTTACCCGCTTTATGCTTTTCCAATCAACTTAACCTCAACCCCACAGGTCTTTTATCTCAAAGTCCGGTCTAGTTACGCACTGACTTTGCCAATGGTGCTGTGGAGCACTTCGGAATTCAGCCGCGAGTTTTCAGATAAGCTAATGAGTCAGTCGCTTTATTTTGGCGGCCTATTCATCCTGGCGCTCTACAATTTCTTGTTGTTTTTGAGTCTGAAAGATCGGAGCTACCTCTACTACACACTGTTTGCTCTGGCACTGGGCATGGGCATGTTTTCAGGCAACGGCTATGGACGTCTTTATCTCTGGCCCAATGCCGAATCATGGGACCAATGCGCACAAACAACTTTTTTTAGCCTCGCCGGTGCCCTATCTGTCTACTTTACCTGCAGCTTCCTGCGAACACGCACGCTCGTGCCCCGTCTTCACAAGCTGCTGCATGTTTTGGCGGTCATCTACTTGGCATCGGCTGCGGCCCTGGCATTTAGCAACCTTTGGGGACTATCTCCTACACTAATCATCCAGGTGATCTTCGCCATATCACTGCCCGCGACCTTATGCGGGTTCGCCGCTGCAATTTTGTCCTACAAATCCGGGAATCAAGGCGCACTTTACTTCCTTATAGCTTCGGTAGCATTTTGGATCGGTGTCAATGTAGCCACGCTACGGGTTTTTGACCTTCTTCCGAGCAATGGCTTCACCATGTATGCCCTTCAGATTGGATCATGCATTGAGATGCTTTTATTCTCATTCGCGTTGGCTCACCGCATACATGAAGAAAGCGAACAGCGCATCCGGGCGCAGGAAGTGGTGATCCAAACCCGAAATGAAATGCTGGACATGGCCAAAGAGGCAGAGGCCACCCTCGAAAAAACCGTCGTTGAACGTACAGAAAAATTACAGCAGATAGCGCTGAACGAAAGAGAGGTTCGTCAGCAATATGTACGATTTGGCGCCATGATTGCCCACGAATTCCGAAACCCGCTGGGCATTATCGAAACCCAGTCGACACTCCTGAAGCGGGAAAATCAACTCGGCATCAACAACATCGAGGATCGCACCGAAACCATCAAAGGTGCATCACATCGGCTGGCCGCACTGTTTGATCAATGGCTTAAGAGCGACCAGTTGCAACTGCCCATCTCACAGATTGATTCGGCACCTATAGCACTGTACAACCTCATAGGCACCGCCAGCAGAACCGCGCACGCGTATCATCATGATCGCTTGTTCGTTATGGCACCCATCCCGAAGATCACCCTCAACGGCGACTCCGCCCTGCTAGAGATCGCGTTGCTGAATCTGATCGATAACGCCTGCAAATATTCCCCAGAGAACGAGCCGGTCGGCGTTTCCTACCGTCAACGCGATGCCCAGATCGGTATCGTTGTCTGGGACAAGGGTCCGGGCATCCCCCCTGAACAGCATAGCGAAGTCCTTAAACCTTATGTTCGCACAGGTGATACGCTCACACGATCTGGTTTCGGCCTCGGGCTCGCCTTCGTAGCGCACATCACCGAGCTGCACCAGGGTGAAATCGAAATCACCAGCCAAATCAACCAGGGCAGCCAATTCTGCATCTGGTTACCGGTTTTCAAGGCACAAACCGACAAATTCTGACATTTGCGACTTGGGGTGTTTGTAGTGATGGTTAGGCTATTAGGATAGAAGTCTATTTCATTTAAATAACTGCTATGTCGAACACCCCTTCCAGTACTGATGCCGTTGAAGTGTTCTTGAAATCCTGGCGGGTGTATCAGGAGGTCATCCAACACAACTACATGTTTCACCGGGAAATTTCGGCGGCAACACGCGCAGCCGTAGAATGTTTTGAGCCCGGTAGGTCCTTGCGTATTCTTGATCTGGGCTGCGGCGATGCCAGCATGGCACTGCCCATTCTAAGCCCTGACCGGATTGCCTCCTACCAAGGGTGCGATCTGAGCCAACCCGCACTGGATATTGCCAGAGCACAACTGAACGACCGTGGTATTTCATACCAGCTTGTTTGCGATGACATGCGCACTTTTATTTCGGAGCAGCCTACCGCCAGCGCCGATGTGGTCATTGCCAGCTATGCGATCCACCACCTCATCGCAACCGACAAGCAACAACTTATCCGCGAAGTAATCCGTACGCTAGTACCTGGTGGACAATTCCTCCTGATAGATGTCTTTCGTGAGCCCACCGAAGACCGTGCCAACTACATGAAGGACTACATGGGGAAGGTGCGCGACACCTGGGTCGGATTAAGCCCGGAATCCCAATCCCTCATCATCAATCACGCAACAGAATTCGATTTTCCGGAACAGCCCGACTTCTATCAGACTCACTGGCAGAAAGCCGGATTTATGCCAGGACAACAGATCGCAAAACATACCTGGCATCAAGCTTGGGCTTTTGCGCGCTAATTCCCCTCTCTCTACCGACATCAAGTTTTATATCCATAAGACCATGGCACACACAAAAATCCTCTGTCTTCTGCTGCCTCTTATCATCGCTGGCTGTTCCGGCGGCAACGATCCGGCGGGGGGGTCTACAGATGCTCAACCCGTCAATGTCAAACTCATCGCCCTGAACGATTTCCATGGTCGACTAAAGATGGACGAAAATGACAACGGCGCCAAAGTGCCGATCAAAGATGGGTCGACGGTTAAAAACATATTTGTGGGGGGCGCCGCCTATCTGGCAAGCCTCGTCAAAGAGATGAAAGCCACCAACCCTAATAGCATCGTAGTGGCAGCCGGCGACATTATCGGCGCTTCGCAGCCGATTTCCGGGCTGACTTCGGAAGAAGGCGCCATTGATGTCATGAACCAGATTGGGCTTGAAGTCTCCTCGGTCGGCAATCACGAATTCGACGCCAAAAAAGATGAGCTGCTGCGCATGCAAAAGGGCGGCTGCAAACCTACGGGAACAGTCGGCAAAACCACCTGTATTACCAATAGCCAATCGGCGGCCGATGGCAAATTTGGTGGCGCCAAGTTCAAATATCTGGCTGCTAATGTGACTGATGACGCCACCAGCAAACCGCTTTTTGAGGGGACTTTTGTTAAGAAGTTTGGTGCAGCAACCGTTGGCTTTATCGGTCTAACGCTACAGGGCACTGCCTCGGCAACCGGCGGTGCTACTGGCCTGACCTTCTCTGATGAAGCCACCACCATTAACGCCAAGTCGGCTGAGCTCAAGAAAAATGGTGCCGATGCGGTGGTCGTGCTGATCCACCAGGGTGGCCAGACTTCGGCCAGCTACATTGATGACCAGAACTGCCCGGGTATGAGTGGTCTCATCCAGCCAATTGTTGCGAAACTACAGAATGTAGATGTGGTGGTCAGTGGCCATACCCATCAGGAATACATTTGCCGCGACCCGGGCACCGGCACCCTCTACACGTCGGCTGGCCTCTATGGACGCATGGTGACAGATATTGACCTGAAAATTGTGCCGGGCAAAGGCGTCACCGAGAAGACCGCCAAAACCGTACCCGTTATCAATGATCACAAGAAAAACGCCGTTGCCGGTGCGTTACCCGCCGGTTACAAAATGCTGACTCCGGATGCCGAAACCCAGAAAGTTATTGATGCCTATGACGCAGCCACCAAGGGAACGCTGCAAGAAGTCCGGGGGCGGATAGAAGCCACCATTAGCAATTGCCAGCGCACACAAAGCATGGAAATCCCCATGGGCGATGTGTTGGCAGATGCTTATGCCGCAAGTTACCTAGCTTCACCCAAGGCAGCCACTAACAATGTCATTGCATTCACCAACGCGGGCGGCTTGCGTGACTCAATTACCTTGACCGGCGCGGGTGACGTCACTTACAACGCGCTCTACACGGTGGCCCCTTTTGGTAATAGTCTGGTCTACAAAGACCTGACCGGAAAACAGCTTAAGCGGTTACTTGAGCAACAATGGGAAGCCACCAACTGTACCGAGAAAAAACTCAAAAGCACCAATATCTGCGGCCGTATGCTGCAACCAAGCAGCACATTACGCTACACATGGGATTGGGGTTTGGGCCAGGGCAAACCTGACGGCACCGGAGCACTGCTGCTGTCTGTCGAAGTCCAGGACTCTGCCACCAAAGTCTGGAGCCCCGTCAACGACACACAAACCTACCGAGTCGTAACCAACGAATTTTTGGCAGATGGGGGGGATCGGTTTACCGTCTTCAAGGGCATCGCCAAAACAGACTTCGGCGTTAATGATCTAGATTCTCTTGTTGCATACTTTGACAAGTCGCTCGCTAAAAATGCCGGCAAGCCCATCACGAAGCCGGCACCGCGTGCCACGTGTAAAAATTGCCCGCCCCTATCTGCGGATGATGCTGCAGTCTGTGACAACTAAATTGATCAGCCCTAAGCGCATTACTACCTGGGGCGCTTTGGGTGCGCTTTCGTGGGCGACTTTCGCCCATGGCGCCCCAGCATCGGCACCGGCGACGGATCGGTTGGTTTCTGCCGTGGAAGCAGCCCGTGCGCAATGTGCGCCCAAGATTCACTTCGATACGTATAGCTTTGATCGCTGCATCGATCAGTTAACAGCCGCTTACAAAAAGGATGATCTGGCACGGCTAGGGACTGAATACGCCGGCTTTGCCGTTGCCCTGACCACCATGCGCGTGGGCATGACCGGCGCAGAAGATTCTGCCCGTTATTTTTACTGGCGCTACCGGCCACTCCAGAAGAAACTTGGGATCAGTGATCAACGCCTATGCGCCACGCTGCCCGGTGATTGCACGATCCGCATTGCGCAAACCAACGCATTTGCCAAAACCAAGCGTCTGAACAAGCCCGCCGCGGGCAATGCAGCCCAGGATGCGCACGATCACTAAACACCGGCTGCTTGCTAAAGGCGCAGCCCTCCTGATAGGCGCTCCCTCTCTCAGCGCCTACGCCTGGGATGCGCCCACCTACGGTGAAACCAGCATCGCCATGGGCGATACGCTGCTTTTTAGCGGCAGCGACAACCAGTGGGATAGCGACCTGATTGGTAACTGGCAAATCAATGCAGCACTAACCGGCCTTGGCGCGATTCAATCTAACGCCACCGGAACCAACCCCAGAAACTACGGCGACATCAGCAACGCACAAGTGATTATCGAGAAAACCAGTGGTTGGCTCCAGTTCTTTGCGGTGGCAGGTTATTACTCGATCCCTGATCTTTCCACCAATTACACACGCGCCGCCACGCAAACCCGTACCACCTGGGGCGCATTGCCCGTCGCCTACGCCAGCATTGTGCCCAACAACAACTGGTCGCTCTATGTCGGCAATCTGTTCGCCCTTGGCGGTGCTGAAGGCACCTTCTCCTACGAAAACACCAATATTCAACGCGGCTTACTCTGGAGTCAGACCAACTCGATCTCACAAGGCGCCCAGCTGAACTTTAAACATTCGGGCTGGTCCTCATCGCTGGCTTGGACCGATGGTGCCGACTCCGGCAAATTCAACTGGGTCGGCGCCTCAGTCGGCTTTCAACTCACCCCCAAAACCACGGTCAGCGCAATCTGGAACGGCTTTCTCAGTGGCAACCCCGCCAATAGCTTTAAAACACCGTTACTCCAGAACAACTCGCAAATCAGTAACTTGCTCTTTGCTTACAAGGGAGAACACTGGGGCTTTTCTCCTTACCTGCAATACTCCATCGTGCCAGCCAATCCCACCATCGGTATTGATGGCGAATCCAGCACCCAGGGCCTTGGCATTCTGGGTACCTATCGTATTACCCCGCTGGTCAACGGGCAGCTACCTAAACGGAACATCACGCTCCCTTTTCGTCTGGAATACATCAATACCCGTGGCAATAGCGGCACCAGCACCAACAATCTGCTCTACGGCCCCAACAGTGCCGCCTTGAGCGCCACCCTCACACCCACCTGGCAACAGGGTCCCTACTTTGCCCGCATCGAGGGTTCTTACGTGAGCGCCCTAAATTACACACCCGGGGCAGCCTTTGGTACCAACGGCGACACACGCGGCCAAGCTCGCGGCTTACTCGAGCTGGGTATTCTGTTTTAATGTCGCTATGAGATTCAATCTTCAACGCCTGAATATATCGCGACGCACCGCTGTGATGCTGGTGCTTTTTACAATAGCGCCGGTACTGATCTATCTGAGCAATCCCTATCCGACAAAGCCCCTCAACCTGGCCGTGGGTCAAAAGGGCACCTCGTACGAAGTGCTCGGGCGTCACATCGCGACCTACTTCCAGCGCTATGGCCTGCAAGTCAATCTGGTACAAACAACCGGCATGCAGGAAGGCATTAGCAAGCTCGACGATGATAATTCCGCCATCAATGCCGCATTCATGACGGCCGGCCAACCGGCACCGGTTGCCTGGTCTGGCCTAGTTTCACTCGGTAGCGTTCAGTACTCACCCCTCTGGATGATTTACCATGGCGCACCACCCAAAGACCCGCGTGATTTTATCCATCGCAAAATCGCCATCGGTGCCGATGGCACCAATACCCAGGCACTCTTCCGGGCACTATCCGGCGCTTTTGGCTATCAGGTTACAGACCAGGCCAATCTACTCAAAATCAAACATGCCGAAGCGGTCACGCTGTTCAACAGCGGCTTAATTGACGCAATCTTCATCGTAGACGGTATCGATTCAGACAACATCCGAAGCCTACTCCAGAACCCGGAAAACCAAATCTATAGCTTCAGCCGTGCGGAAGCCTTCACCTGGCAGTTTCCCTATCTCAGCAAATTGGTCATCCCCCGCGGTGCGCTCGACCTAAAAATCATGCGGCCTGATGAAGACACCAATCTGTTGTCGACGAGCACCACGTTGTTGGTCGAAGAAAATACGCACCCGTATATCCAGTGGCTTCTACTCAAGGCAATTCGGGACATTCACAACGAAGGCGACCACCACTTCTCCCCTGCAAACTTCTTCCCAGCGCGCCTCGATAGTAGCGTTGAACTCAGCGTGATTGCCGACCGTTACTATGACTCTGGCTTTCCTGAACTGGGCAAATACATGCCATTCTGGCTGGCCGTTTATCTGGATCGTTTCTGGGTCGTTCTGCTCTCAATACTGGCAGTTATCCTGCCGATCCGTGAACTCTGGGCTGTCATCAGCGATTTAAAGAGCAAATAAGCTTGCTCGCTTTAGCGCTTTGATCCTTGTCGGAATTTGTCGGGACTTTTGTCGGAATTTGTCGGAACTTTGTAGAAACACCATGGGTAAGATGAGTCATCTCAAAAGGAGATCAACATGAAAAAACATCAAGTCACCTACACCCTTCCCGCTCTGTTAGCTGCAATCAGCATCACCGGTTGCATGGTTGAAAATGACAAAACCGGAGGCAGTCCGTCTGCTGATACGAAAGTCACGTTCGTGATCGGCAACACCAGCAATCAAAACTATGCGCGTGCGGTGCTGAGAGATAACAGCGGAAATACAATTTTTGACAAAGACATTAACTGCCGCGCCAATCAAACCGATTGCATGATATTTTTATCATCAGAAGTAAAGCAGCCAAGCACGCTCATCGTAGAAGACAGTAATCGACGGATGATCCGGGCTTTTCAATATCCAGATGCTTTACTTTCATACAACAGCGCCTACCCGACACCCCTTTCAACAGGGTTGTATTTGGCGAAACAACTGATAAAAAAGAACCTTGAAAAAGATGGCATTGATTGGGACGAAGCAAACTCCCGCCTAGCAAATTTTTTTAAAAACTATGACAGCCCGGACGGCACTGTCGATTTCTATGAAGAGCTTGGCGACTATTACGCCAAACAAATAGCTACCAGCGGCATCACTGAAAAAGAGTTTCTTGAAACCTTGAAGAAGCGGCTAGAAAATTGGGATGTTGCAAAACCTGAAGAGCTGCCCAAACCACAACAGCGTGCCGAGATATCTGTCGGCAAAAAGTCCGCCACCGGATTTGATGCGCCTCTATCAGGCAAAGAAGCGTTGACCCGCCCCGCACAGGCACAAAGCGTTGAAGGCTGCGGCGCAGGCGTGGAAACCTTCCTGACAATTGCCGGCGGCATAGGCGGCTCTTTCCCCATTGTCGGTGACGTTGTCTCTGCCGTTTTCGGGGTTGCCAAAGACTCTTGCGATACTACAGGTGTAAAACTCGACGAAATTACATCGAAGCTTGTAACGCTGCAACAGAGCGTCGAGACCATCGGCGGCGAAGTCGCAAAAATCAAGGCGTTGCAGGAGATGTCTGAAATCAATACAGAAACCACCAAATTTCAGAATTTCTATAAAGATGCAAGCAAGAGCATAGCCGATTACAAAACGTTCTTGGCCGTAAAGGGTGTTTCCAGCCTAGAGGAGTACTTCAAAAAGGAAGGGGGATGGAAGCAAGGCATGGACAAGGGTGGCACTTTGTTAAAGAAAAATGTGCTCAGCGAAATGTCAGTTTTGATAAACAATAGCGAACAATTTGAGCGCGCCACTTTTGATACTTATCTGCAGGCGTTAAAAAACAGATGCGAAGAATTATCCTGGGCGCAAACAACCAACTTTGTTGCTGTGCGCCAGTTCTGCAACAACAACATCGTCACTAATACAGCCATGTTTCTCGGTACAGAAAGCGCGCTGATGCCGATGTACAAAGATATTTTTGCCACACTAAGCAAATACAATAACGAGGCGGTACTCGATTTCCCATACCCGCTGACTGAGATCACCTCTTATGCTCAGGCAACTCAAAAAGTTGGGGATAAATTCAAAGAGCAGCAGAAAAAACTTGTTGACCGCTTTAAGGCCAACATCCCGATAGAAAAGCAGGCAGAAAGCTCCGGTTTGTACAACGCTTATGCTGACCTCAGCCCAGAACTTATAAAGAGTCTCAAAAGGGCTGAATGCAGACAAAGTGGGCGCGGGCGCAACACTTACCCGGCTATTACTGGGTGGTTCGCGCCGACTACTCAAACGAAGGATAGGTACATCACCACCCAATGCCCAATATTGGGCACCAGGGGGGCGCGGGTCAATGCTAAATACGATTACGAAAGCCAAGGTACAGATCCAGTCGTTGTCTTAGGTGTCCCCGTAGCGAAAAAATTCGTCAATGAAGGCACAGGCACCGGATGGGGTAGCTATGTCTCAATTTATCATAATCATCTATATGATCTTTCGAATGCGATTTTTGAAGCGCCGTCTGTGAGTTTTATCAGCACAGCTCAAACTGCCCCGGCTGGCTATATTGGCGTAGTAGAAGAGCCTGGTGCAGACCGTTTGCATCCTATTAGCGGTAAGCCTGGGAAGTATTACGCCGAACGTTCACACGCAAAGCGGTCTGACTCCACTACTTGGATGCTTGTTTCTCATAAAGATCCGTCTGGTGAGGGGTTTGTTGATGTGGCAAAGTTTATACTGAGCACATATCAAACTTCCCAGAGCGGTTACGCTTGGCGTGGCCACCTTGCATGCGTCACCCCCAGCTGTTCAGTTGTTGAGAAAAATCAGTGGTTGAAATTTGAAAACGGCAGCACTTTGGACGCGCGGGTGCTGACGAGGAAAACCAGTGATAACAAGCCTATCGTTGTAATTGGCCCAGTAGAATCCATGCAATAACACCTCACAACACATCATCAAATATAAAGCCCCGCGAACCAAAACTCGCGGGGCTTTTTTTAAAGTTTAATGGCCACCACGATCAAGGCCGCGTGATCGATCATTTGGAGCAATACGGCGAGCATTTTTATGACTGATCTAACCCTACCAAAGTCATGCAAGCTGATCCGAGCCGCCGACCGACAGGACGGCAAACAAGGACTGCATTATTTCCAGGGGGTCTCTGCTAATACGGTTGGCGCTCGCCACCTGTGCATGCACGTAATCACGGTACCGCCCGGTAGCCGCGCCAAGGTCCATAAACACGAGACGCATGAAACCTCAATTTATGTACTGTCCGGCGAGGCTTATACGCTCTTTGGCGACCAACTGGAACATGCCATCAAATCGGCGGCAGGAGACATGCTCTACATCCCAGCGGATGTACCGCATTTACCAATCAATCTGGGCACAGAACCGGTGATTGGAATCGTTGCCCGTACAGACCCAAATGAACAAGAAAGTTTGGTTTTACTGCCCGAACTTGAAGCGGCCGCTAACGAAGCGATAGAAAATCTGAAGCACACTATTCAACGTCGGGATCAGTGAGCGGTTATCACGCTCTAAGATAATTGCTGCCTCGGGTCGGAATCGAACCGACACTCCTTTCGGAAATCCAAACGAAAAGTTTAAGTCTTGATTTGAAGCAAGTTAGCTATAGGTGCATAATGCACCCATGGGAGGCCACATGAATACACAAGCTTTTGATCTGAATGACATTGTGCACGAGCCTACTGATGAGCAGCTTTCAACTTTGATGCGCTTTGTCGCTGTTGAAGCGCAATCGCGTGCCACTAAAGCGCAAGAGGCATTGATGCAAAAGCTGCGCAAAGAGATTGCTGAAGCAGCTAAGCTGCGCGCAACTTCGTGACCGAGCAAATCAAACCTCGTCTTATAGTCGTAGCTGGCCCAAATGGTGCCGGCAAAACGTCGATTACTGAACAGCTGTTACGCCACGAGTGGATGGGCGGTTGTGAGTATGTAAATCCCGATTTCATCGCTCGCGATGAGTTTGGGGATTGGAATTCCGTTGCTGCCATTAATAGTGCGGCGGACTTCGCTAAGGAAATACGTGAACGCTGTATCATCGAGGGCAGGAGTCTCGCCTTTGAAACGGTGTTATCGATGCCTGACAAAATAGATTTCATTAAGCGGGCAAAAGCAGCCGGGTTCTTCGTTAGATTGTTTTTTGTTGGAACCGATGACCCAACCATTAACGCCAAACGGGTCGCCTTACGAGTGCTTGAAGGTGGGCACGAAGTCCCTATTCGAAAAATTATCGATCGTTACACACGATCACTCACCAATTGTGTCGAAGCCGCCCAACTCGTTGACCGAGCCTATGTGTATGACAACTCTGTCGACAACGCCCCAGCGCGACTGTTGTTCAGAGTCAACGATGGTCAGCAATTTAAAGTTTATGGTGCCATAAACCCGTGGGCTGCAGCCATACTCGATCAGATCAAGCACACAGGGTTGTAAGCCAAACAATTGGTGCCTCGGGTCGGAATCGAACCGACACTCCTTTCGGAACCGGATTTTGAGTCCGGCGCGTCTACCAGTTCCACCACCGAGGCACGCGGGTGGCATTATACACGGACGCCCGCACACTGCTTCGGTTTTGGTTATTATCTCCACATCAGATCACGCTATATGTACTAAAGCTCATGCCCAAAACACCGATTAAAAAGCCTAATTACAACTACCAGTGGAAGATGAGCGTGCACGATGAGTTTCGTGCTCTAGGCGCTTTTCTGCGGTTTAACTGGCATTGGGTGCTGATCGCCATTATTGGGCTAGGAGTTTTTCTTCATGAAATCCGGCCATTTCCGCCACGTACCATCACCATCGCCACGGGACAGCCGAATTCGACCTATGAGGATATTGCAGATTGGTATGAGGCGTATTTTGCCAAGCACGGGGTAAAGCTTGTCCGCAAGCAAACCGATGGCGCCATCGAGAATGTCGAAACGCTTAGCACCGAGACTGTGGACGTTGCGTTTTCTCAAGGGGGAATCCCTGTACCCAATAATACTGACGTTGTTTCGCTGGGTAGCATCCAATATGAGCCGCTCTGGTTGTTTTACCGAGGCCCGGAATTTCATGGCCCTGATCCACTCGAGTTTCTACAAAAGAAACGGCTCTCTGTTGGCGCCGAGAAAAGTGGTACACGCGCCTTTGTGATGGACCTCATCCGCCAGCATCAACTTAAAGAGGAGGATCAACAAAACCTCGTCGTTATGAATGCCGAAGAGAGTGTGAAGGCAGTGCTTGATGGCCGCCTTGACGGGATGTTTCTTCTGGCGAATACGGAATCAAAAGATCTCATGCCGTTGATTAACCGGTCAGATATTCACTTATGGAATTTCAGCACCGCACGCGCAATCAGCAGCAAAATTCCTTACATCACGGCAGTGACCTTGCCCATGGGGGCGATTAGCTTGACCCCCATACGGCCCGTGCGAGAAAAAGAGCTCGTTGCTACAACCACGACCATTTTAGCCAACAAGAATCTGCACCCGGCTATTCAGTATTTGTTCATGATGGCAAGCACGGATTTCTATCAACAGACTCATGTGTACTTTCCGCGACCCGGCGGTTTCCCGGCATTTACTGACACGGGTATTCCACGAAGCGTGGTTGCTGAAAAGTATCTGAATGTAGGCCCGAGCGGTTTTGAACACATGCTGCCATTCTGGCTTGCGAGTTTTATCGACCGCATATGGCTCATGCTTGCCGCGTTAGTTGCCGTTGCGTATCCATTAATCCGCATGGTGCCCCAATACCGAAAATTCCACTTCAAATACGATCTTGATGATCGTTACATTGATCTGATGCGAATTGAAACTGCCGCGCACGATGCCAAAACGACTCAAGACATGCCGCAGATCTGGCATGCATTTAACGAACTAGAACAGCGAATTTCTGAAACCTGGGTGCCCTCGGGTTCCAAAGAAAAGTTCTTCACGTTTTGTAATGCCATGGAACTGTTACGGCTTCGCTTGGAACGAATTGAGGAAAAATTCGCCAAGAGCACGCCGTAAATACAGGACGGGGCTTGAAGGCTTCTGCTGCACGACTTGCGCCCCAACCTTTATACTTGCGCCTCATGAGCGCCAATGCACCAATTCCCCTTTCCAGACTCAGTGATTACGACTTTGAATTGCCCGAGTCGTTAATTGCCCAGCACCCGGCTGCCGAGCGCACGGCAAGCCGCCTGCTCCTAGCAAATGGTACTGACCTCGTCGACCAACAGTTTACGAACCTACCCAGCCTGCTGAGTCCGGGCGACCTGCTCGTGATGAACGATACGCGCGTCTTGCGCGCCCGCTTCTTCGGTCAAAAAGATACCGGCGGCCAGGTAGAGGTATTGATCGAACGGATTACCGGTAAGACCGGTCGCGAAGCCCGTGCCCAGATTCGGGCTAGCAAGTCACCCAAGCCGGGCACGCACTTACGCTTAGCCGATGCCTTTACCGTTGAAGTCACTGGTCGTGATGGCGAGTTCTTTGTGCTCGCGCTGCCACCGGAAGAGACCCAAGATCTCTGGCAACTGACGGAAGCGCACGGTCTGCTGCCGCTGCCGCCCTACATTACACACACACCGGGCAGCGATGACGAAACGCGCTACCAAACCGTCTATGCCAGAACCCCGGGGGCTGTTGCTGCACCGACAGCGGGTTTGCATTTTGATGGGGCCATGCTGTCGCAACTCAACGCCAAAGGCATTGAAACGGCCACGGTGACTTTGCATGTGGGTGCCGGCACCTTCCAGCCCGTGCGCGCTGAAAACCTGGACGAGCACGTGATGCACCATGAGTGGTATCACCTGCCGGAAACTACAGCACAGGCCATTGCAGCCTGCCGTGCGCGTGGCGGCAAAGTCGTTGCCGTGGGCACTACCTCTTTGCGTGCACTGGAATCTGCCGCCAAACATCAGAACATTCTGCCGGGCGGTTTGTTGCAGGCCGATAGCCGTGAAACTGATTTATTTATCCGCCCCGGCTATACCTTCAAAGTGGTCGACAGGCTGATTACTAACTTTCACCTGCCCAAATCCACGCTGCTCATGCTGGTGTCCGCCTTTGCCGGTTACGACACGATGCGCGCCGCCTACCAGCACGCCATTGAGCAGCGCTACCGCTTTTTCAGTTATGGCGATGCCATGCTGTTAACCCGCACCGAAAACATCTTATGAAATTTGATCTGATCACCACCGATGGTGCCGCCCGTCGCGGCCGTCTCACGCTGGCACATGGCCAGGTGGATACCCCCGCTTTTATGCCGGTAGGCACCTATGGCACCGTAAAGGCCATGACACCGGAAGCGCTCGCTAACACGGGCGCCCAGATCTGCCTGGGCAACACCTTCCACCTCTGGCTGCGCCCAGGCATGGAAGTAATCAAGCAATTCGGTGGCCTACACAAATTTATGAACTGGGACAAACCGATTCTGACTGACTCCGGCGGTTTTCAGGTTTTTTCCTTGGGCGATCTGCGCAAAATAACCGAAGAAGGCGTCAAGTTCGCCTCGCCGATTGATGGCGCAAAGTTGTTTCTGACCCCGGAAATCTCTATGCAGATCCAGAAGGATCTGAATAGCGACATCGTGATGATCTTCGATGAATGCACGCCCTACCCGGCTGATTACAAAACGGCAGCCGAATCGATGCGCCTGTCGCTGCGCTGGGCGCGCCGCTCCCGCGACGAGCATGACCGCTTGGAAAATACCAACGCCCTGTTCGGTATTGTTCAGGGCGGCATGCACGAGGCCTTGCGCGACGAATCACTGGCCGGCCTTAAAGACATCAATTTCAATGGGTTCGCCATTGGCGGCTTATCCGTCGGCGAACCCAAAGAAGACATGATACGCATTCTGGCGCACACGGCACCGCAATTGCCGACCGATAAGCCCCGTTACCTCATGGGCGTGGGCACACCGGAAGATCTGATGGATTCGGTGGAACAGGGTATCGATATGTTTGATTGCGTGATGCCGACACGAAACGCACGAAACGGCCATCTTTTCACACGTTTCGGCGACGTTAAGATCAAGAACGCCCGTTTTAAAACGGAACAAGGCCCGCTCGACCCCACCTGCGGCTGCTACACCTGCCAGAATTTCAGCCGCGCCTATTTGCACCATCTGTTCCGCGCCGGCGAAATCCTCTCGAGCATTCTGAACACCATTCACAATCTGCACTATTACCAGACGCTCATGGCCGAAATGCGCAGAGCCATTGAAAACGGCCAATTCACGAGCAAAGTCAGCGCGCTACGTGCCGACCGGCAACGCGGGGTTTAAATCGTTTAACCCAGCAAAAATGCTAGAATAAGCGCTTAATTAATTAACCTCGCTGGAGATTACCCGTGCCCGCATCGCTTCAAGATAGCCTGAGCCAGTTTCTGCCGTTGATCGCCATGTTCGCGATCTTGTACTTCCTGATGATTCGTCCTCAGATGAAGAAGGCCAAAGAGCACAAAGCACTGATCGCCGGCCTGCAGAAAGGTGACGAAGTCATCACCCAAGGTGGCCTGGCAGGCAAAGTGACTGCCATCGGTGACAACTACGTCAAGATCGAAATCGGCTCAAACAGCGCCGGCGCGGTAGAAATTACCGTACAGCGCCCGGCCATCGGCATCGTACTGCCGAAGGGTTCGCTCAACTCGCTGTAATCAACCGGATTTGCACCCTATCGTGCACGTTCGACCCGGGGGCTTTGGCCCCCGTTTGACTTTTCTGTGACCTGTCATGAATCGCTACCCGCTCTGGAAATACATTGTTGTAGCCATCGCCCTTGTTATCGGCGTGCTCTACACTTTGCCCAACTTCTTTGGTGAAACACCCGCCGTACAGGTGTCGCCAATCCGCGCCACACTAAAGTCTGATGACAAGCTGTTACAGCAAGTGACAGCTGCGCTCGATAAGAACGGGATCTCCAGTGCCGGCGCCTTCCTAGACACTAACGGCGTTAAAGTCCGCCTGCCGGATACCGATACGCAGCTCAAAGCGCGCGACGTTCTGGAGCATGCCTTCAACCCGAAAACAGACGATGCCCAGTACGTTGTGGCACTGAATCTGCTCTCCGCTTCACCCAAGTGGCTCACGTCGATCCATGCCCTGCCGATGTACCTGGGCCTTGATCTACGCGGTGGCGTGCACTTCTTACTGCAAGTGGATCTGCAAGGCGCGCTGACCAAGCGTATCGATGCAACCTCTGCCGACATCCGTACACTGCTGCGTGACAAAAACATCCGTCATGCCGGCATCAACCGCGAAGACCAGCGTGTGGTGATTCGCTTCCGCGAAACAGATTATCGCAACCAGGCGCGTGCAGCGCTCGTCACTGGTCAGCCAGACATCAATTTTGTAGAACAAACCGTCAGCGGCGATGCGGCTCTTGTTGGCACCTTCAAACCTGAAGCGATTAAACGCATTCAGGAATTTGCCGTTAAACAGAACATCACCACCCTGCATAACCGGATTAATGAGCTGGGCGTAGCGGAACCAATCATCCAGCAATCAGGCCCGGATCGCATCGTTGTACAGCTACCAGGCGTACAGGACACCGCCAAGGCCAAAGACATCCTGGGCCGTACCGCCACGCTGGAAATTCGCATGGTAGACGATACCCCGGGCGCGCTGGAATCGGCACTCAATGGCAATGTACCCGCAACCGCCGAGCTCTACACCGAACGCGGTGGTAGCCCGATTCTCGTTAAGAAAGTGGTCGTGCTCACGGGCGAACGTCTGAACGACGCGCAGCCGGGCTTTGATAGCCAAACACAAGAGCCCGCCGTGCATCTGACACTGGACTCTGCCGGTTCGCGCATCTTCCGCGATATCACCCGTGAAAACGTCGGCAAGCGCATGGCCATCCTGCTCATCGAAAAGGGCAAAGGCGAAGTGATTACCGCCCCGGTAATCCGCAGTGAAATCGGTGGTGGCAAGGTACAGATTTCCGGTCGCATGACCACGGTAGAAGCCAACGAAACGTCCCTGCTGTTGCGTGCCGGCTCGCTGGCTGCGCCGATGGATATCATCGAAGAGCGGACCGTGGGCCCATCGCTGGGTGCCGAGAACATCTCGCGTGGTTTCCACGCCACGCTGTGGGGCTTTGCGGCTATTGCCGTGTTTATGATCATCTACTACGGCATGTTTGGCGTGATCTCTGTGCTGGCGCTGTCATCGAACCTGCTGTTCCTGGTGGCCATTCTCTCGCTGCTACAAGCCACGCTGACGCTACCAGGCATTGCCGCTATTGCACTGGCGCTGGGCATGGCGATTGATGCCAACGTGCTGATTAACGAACGTATCCGTGAAGAATTGCGTAACGGCTCTACGCCACAAGCGGCCATTGCCGCGGGTTACGAACGCGCCTTCGACACCATTCTCGACTCCAACATCACCACGCTGATCGCTGGTCTGGCGTTGCTGATTTTTGGTTCGGGTCCGGTGCGTGGCTTTGCGGTCGTGCACTGTCTGGGCATTCTGACTTCGATCTTCAGCGCAGTGGTGGTTTCACGCGCGCTGGTCAACATCATCTACGGCCGCCAGAAGCGTCTGACCAAGATTTCCATTGGTCAGGTCTGGAAGCCTGAATCCAACCAACCTACTGCCTAAGACGGAGCGACGATCATGGAACTTTTCCGCATCCGCAAAGACATTCCTTTCATGCGCCATGCGCTGGTGTTCAACATTATTTCGTTGCTCACCTTTTTGCTGGCAGTCTTTTTCCTGGCGACCCGTGGCCTACACTTCTCGGTGGAATTTACCGGCGGTACGCTGGTCGAAGTCCAGTACAAACAGGCCGCTGATCTGGAAGCCATTCGTGGTGGGTTAGCCAAAGCCAACTTCCAGGACTATGCGGTACAGAACTTCGGCTCCAGCCGTGATGTACTGATTCGTCTGCCACTTAAACCATCACAAAGCACCGCGGCCATTGGCACAGGCGTGATGGAGGCACTAGATGCCAACGCCCCAGGCGCCCAACTACAACGCGTGGAATTTGTTGGCCCACAAGTGGGTGAAGAACTGGCACACGATGGTGGCCTGGCCTTGCTGCTCGTCATTATCGGCATCATGCTCTATCTGGCACTACGCTTTGAGTGGCGTTTTGCGGTATCCGCCATCATCGCCAACCTGCACGACGTGATCATTATTCTGGGGTTCTTCGCTTTCTTCCAATGGGAGTTCTCATTGCCGGTGTTGGCTGCGGTTCTGGCCGTGCTGGGCTACTCGGTGAACGAATCGGTGGTGGTATTTGACCGGGTGCGTGAAACCTTCCGCAAGAAGCGCGGCATGACCACCCCGCAGATTCTGGACCATGCCATTACCAGCACCATCTCCCGCACCATCATCACCCACGGCGCCACAGAAATGATGGTGCTCTCGATGCTGGTGTTTGGTGGCGATGCCCTGCACTACTTTGCCCTGGCACTCACCATCGGCATTCTGTTCGGCATCTACTCATCGGTGCTGGTCGCCAGCCCGTTGGTTATGTGGCTAGGCGTATCCAAAGAACACTTCATTAAGCCTGTGAAGCGCGTTGAAACAGCGAATGAAGACGGCGCTTGCGTTTGATTTAAGCTGACTCACCATTTGAGCGCCACCTTCGGGTGGCGTTTTTCATGCCTGCTCTAATTTTTAAAGAACGAGATGCGGATCTGCAAAAGCGCCAGCAGCATAAATAGAACGCCCGCCCCAGCGTAAATAACATCGTAACCAGCACATACTTGAAGGATTGCCTGGAATAAAAATACTCCGATCATCACCCCTAAATTAAGTGCAATCGGTAGTAAGGCCGCAGTCTGTCCCACGGCTGCTCTGGGTACTTTGCACATTATCTGGCGGCTATTCGGTGACGCAAAGAAACCCGTTGCCGCGCCCAGAGATCCGATAAGCATAAAAACCCACAACACAGCGCCGCTGCTTTGCAGCCATGCAAACAATAACGAACTCACTGTAGCAAGTACTAACGCGAAAAGCACCATGCCATTTGACCCATAGTGGTCGGAATACCGCCCCGATATATAGGCCGAAATCATCATCATGAGCGCATAGAGAAGCATGCTCATGCTGCTTTCTACGGCACTCATCTGTTGCATGTTTTCGAGATAGAACGGCAATAGATAACGTGTGCCACCAAGAACACACTGGAATAAAAACAAGAGTGCCAATCCATAAAAAAACACGGGCACCTGTCGTAGCAAAGCCCAGACTTCCCTAAATCCGGGCCCAACGGCGGCTTTCCTCTCTGCATCTGACGGCAGCACACATCGTGAAAACACGCAGAGGCCTAGCAATAGTGGCAGCTGCGCGAGAAAGACCCAATGCCACTCTAAAAATTGCGCTACCAGACCACCTAGAGGCAAACCGAAAACCATCCCGAGACCGGCTCCCTGGGAAATGACACTGTACCCCCACCCTAAGTGTTCGGCTTCTACCCACAAGGGAATCAGCGTATAGCCGCTGGACACCATGAGACCGATACCTAACCCCTGCAGCAAGCGCGACATCCAGAGCATGGGCAACGACGTTGAAATACCGCAGACCAGAGTCCCTAGCGTGGCAATGAGACAGGCGATCCAGAACAATCGGCTAAAGCCCACCCGACACCCCAAAGCACCTCCGGGAAAAAGGGCCATAACGGCTCCAAGCAAATAGGTCGTAACAACCTGGCTGATGGCTTTGTCGTCCACCATCAATTCGCGCTGCATATCAGGCAGTGCAATATGAACAAGGAAGGCTTCAAACTGAAAGAGAAATGCTGCAAGACCCACACAATAGACGATCAAACGCTGCTGGCGCGTAATAGCCACCGTCTCTTTCACACGAGACTCGTTACGAAGGTTAAGCAGATATCAGCGGCTGATGGCGCATCACAGGCGGTTAAGGAATTGACATGTATCCAATGCTGATCAACCCCCACATAGGTATCCGTAACCGTACAGATCGTTTCCACTCGGGCGCTTTGATGGCGTGCCGAAAGATGGTGTTCAAACAATACATGTAGCAGCAAGCCTTTGTCTCGATCAGTGCCAGTTTTTAAACGCAAGGTTTCATCCGGCATAGCGATACGATGGCGATCCCGAAAGACTGACAGATCGCCCGGCAAACTGCGAAGGATATCAAGCAATGCCTCTCGATTCGTAGCCTGGGTAGCCAACGCCTTTGCCTGAGGATTGCGCAACGCGTTTAAAAGATAGGGCCGCAAATCGGCAACTTTGAGCGATCGATAGCTGTAAAAAACTTTCGACGCCCATAAGTCACCGCACTTCAATAGCCGGTCATAGAGAGCCTGCCTGGAAGGTAACCCAATAAGGTCTCGCAAAAATTCGGCGTGATCTGACTCTTCTGCTGACGATCGTTTGATGGCAAGAGCCTGACTAACCTGTCGCAACGGAATACCAAAGAATGCCTGCATTTCCTCTACGTACTCGTCGAGATAGACATCTGGAATCGAAGAGGCACCACTCGAAAAATCAAACACGCCTGAAACGGAGGTGATTTTATTGACATTGCCCAGCAGGCTGTCAAAGCAGGCCTGAGCATCGCCGTTAAATTTTTCAGCAACGCATTTATTCCAATCCGACTGTGCATAAAGCTGGTTCTTGCCGTTAAACCACCAACGCTGACCATTCTCCGAATAACCAAAGGCGCTGTAATGAGAGACGCTGCTCATCACCATCATCGCTCTGAGTTCACCGGGTTTAGGTAGCACGACCGCCATTGCGATGAATAGGGCGGCTTCATCAAGGCAAGAGGTAAGCCCATTCGGCGTCTTGATGGGGTGTCCCGTTAGATTTTTATGAGCGTTGATCAAGTCAACGTTCAAATAAAAATACGCGGGGAATTGTTTGCTGTTTAACCAGGCCAGGGTCTTCAAGCCAACCGACCCAATCGGCTCTCTTTGCGTTGAAAACAACAGGAAGAAGTTTTGAAGATCTTCCAGTACTTGTTCAAAGCGTTCTTCAGGAAAACGGACGGATTCCTCATGCAGATCCGTGAATCCGTAAATGGTAGCCACATCTGTCGGATGCAAATGAGTGAAGCGCTTGTTGATGTATTTCTGAATGGCTCTTATCACCGGCGGTATATCGGCTACGAAGAGATTGTCATCTGTTTGATTTATATCCAGCGCTGCTCTGATCTTATCGACTTGCGCCCAAAGATCTGTTGATAGGAGATTTGACATACATAAGGTAGCTATAAGTTCACTATCAAACAATACGTCAAATAAATCGGGCGCAACGGCAACACTAAGCGACTCGATTTTAGCAACGTCGCAACCTTCGTTACTCATGCGTTTTCACTCAAAGCACGTCCGATTTCCCCCGCCTGCGCCGCTCGCTTACGCCAGCCTTCCCCAAAGTGCACATAGGTCGGCAGTAGCCGATAGAAGTTTTGTCGAGCCTCGGTATACGCCTCAATGAGCGCATGCAGTCCATGGCCTGCCACGTAGTCGTTAACGGCAGCCAGGGTCTTGGGGCCGATAGCGCCATCGGCAGGTACGTCGATGATTCTTTGCAACAGCCGTGCCGCCTGGGCTGGCCCGGTATTTACCGCCGTATCAAAGACCGCTAAATCCAGTCCATCCGGTAATTCACTACAACGACAGGCATCCCAATAGCGTTTGCGATAGATGTCTGCTAAATGATCGTCTGGGATAGCGCGCAATTCGTCATGAGAGACATCGCGACCAAGATAACTGGCGTAGGTTCTATGGGTAACGCCCTTCATGGTGGCACCACCCGGATCATTCGGGTTGTTAGCCCACCCACCCTCGTGCTTAAGGGTATGCGCCAGCGCCTCGGGGAAATTACGTTCCATGGCGCCGGCTCTTTACATAGCCTTAAGCAGGCAGATCTTCAATAACCGCAAAGACGTGTTTAACGCGCAACGTCTCTGCACCATTTTCAGCAATCGCCAGCAAGCGATCGATGTTGGGATGCTTGCCCGGGTGGGTGCGTGCATCCGCCGTATGCTCAGCAAATACTTCCAGCCCTTGCTTGGCGGCATCCACGTTAATCGAACCCCAGACCTGGGCCAGGTGGTTATAAACCGTGAGCGACCCCTGACTACCGGATTTGTTTTCGATCATGCCGGCGAGGTTGCCTTCGCCGTCACGCAATTCGATAGCGGCCAGGTGAGAGATGCCCGGCAGCTTTTTTAGGTTATCGGAAAATGCCATGTGCTTTATTCCTTAAATTCGCTTGGCCAATTCGGCCGCTTTGCCGGTGTAATCCCATGGCGTCAGCTCTAACAGTGCCTTCTTGGCTTCTGCCGGAATTTCCAGCGTGTTCACAAAGGCTTGCATGCCTTCACGCGATACGCGCGTGCCACGCGTGAGTTCTTTAAGCTTTTCATACGGGTTGGCAATGCCGAAACGACGCATGACCGTTTGAATTGGTTCGGCCAGCAGTTCCCAGTTAGCATCCAGGTCAGCCTTCATCAAATCCGCATTGATTTCCAGCTTGCCCAGACCCTTCAGCAGCGAGTCATAACCCAGCAGGGCATAACCCAGGCCCACGCCCATATTACGAAGCACGGTGGAGTCGGTCAGGTCGCGCTGCCAACGCGAGATCGGCAACTTTTCTGCCAGGTGCTTGAGCATGGCATTGGCCAGGCCCAGATTGCCTTCGGAGTTTTCAAAGTCGATCGGGTTCACTTTGTGCGGCATGGTCGATGAACCGACTTCACCGGCTTTGACCTTCTGTTTGAAGAAACCGAGGGAGATATAGCCCCAGACATCGCGATCGAGATCGATCAGGATACCGTTTGCACGGGCAAAGGCATCAAACATTTCTGCCAAACCATCATGCGGTTCAATCTGGATGGTGTACGGGTTAAATACCAGACCCAGTGATTCCACGAAGCGCTTGGCAAAACCTTCCCAGTCGTAACCAGGGTAGGCCGCTAAGTGGGCGTTGTAGTTACCGACAGCGCCATTGATCTTCCCCAGCAGTTCTGCCTGGGCAATGCGGGCACGCGCACGCTGCATGCGGTACGCCACGTTGGCCATTTCCTTGCCCATGGTAGAAGGCGTGGCTGGTTGACC
>JBDLTI010000029.1:0-23028 GCA_039805865.1 Pseudomonadota bacterium
TCGCTCACACTGAATGCCGGTGAAGTCTATGGATTGATCGGCCCGAATGGTGCTGGCAAGACCACACTCTTCAATTGCCTGACCGGTCTTTACGTACCTGATGTCGGCCAATTCGTTTTTAATGATGCCCCACTAATCAGCAACGCACCGGATAAAACCGTACGCCAGGGCATTGCCCGCACCTTCCAGAACATTCGCCTGTTTGCCAACATGACGGCTCTTGAGAATGTGATGGTCGGTCGACACGCTCGACTGCGTAGCAATATTCTGAGCGACATTCTTCGCACGCCGTTTAATCGCCGCGAAGAACAAGCCACCGAAGACATGGCGCTTCAGTTGCTTCATTACGTGGGTATCTCCGCGCGCGCCCATGACCTCGCCAAGCATTTATCCTATGGTGACCAACGCCGTCTGGAAATCGCCCGCGCCCTGGCCACGAATCCACGCCTGCTTTGCCTGGACGAACCCGCTGCCGGAATGAATGCCAACGAAACTGCTGGCCTACGCCAACTCATTGAGGCTATTCGCGCCGACGGCATCAGCATTCTGCTCATTGAGCATGATGTGCAACTGGTCATGGGCTTGTGCGATCGCATCGCTGTGCTCGATTACGGTGAACTCATCTGTGAAGACGTGCCCGCTGTTGTACAACAACACCCGCGCGTGATTGAAGCGTATCTAGGGAGCGGCGCTCATGCTTGAGGTTCGTAACCTGCACCTTCAATATGGCGGCATCCAGGCTGTTAAAAACATCGGCTTTGATGTGCAGGCCGGCGAACTGGTAGCGCTGATTGGCGCCAATGGCGCGGGCAAAACCAGCACGCTCAAAGCCCTGGCGCGCATGTTGCCCCAAGCTACGGGCCAAGTGCTTCTGAACCCACCCGGTGAGCCCCCTATTGATTTGATGCGCCTACCGGCGCACGAACTCGTGGCAAGGGGCGTTGCCTTGGTGCCAGAAGGACGCGGTGTTTTTGCCCGCCAAACCGTTTTAGAGAATTTGAAGCTGGGTGCTTTTCGCGTTAAAGAGCAGCACACCATTCACGAGCGTTTAGAGAATCTGCTTGAACGCTTACCACGTCTTAAAGAGCGCGCCTCTCAACTCGCCGGCACCCTCTCGGGTGGCGAGCAGCAAATGCTGGCGATTGCACGCGCACTCATGTCTGCGCCACGTCTGCTGTTACTGGATGAACCCTCCATGGGTCTTGCCCCGATTATGGTAGACCGAATCTTCGAGCTCATCACAAGCGCTCGAGACAGCGGCGTGAGCATTCTGCTCGTTGAACAAAACGCCCGCCTGGCACTTAAAGTCAGCAGCCGTGCCTACGTGCTTGAATCCGGCAAGATCACCCTCAGCGGCAACTCATCAGAGCTGCTGCAGGATGATCGGGTTCGTGCAGCGTATCTAGGCGAAGCCGTCTGCTAAATCGACCAACTTTAGTGTCCGCTTCCGGCCAGAATCGGCCATTTGCCTAGGCCACTCGGTTGACCGGTTGTCGGCCAAAGCAGACCTTGGATGGACGGTAGGCACCAGACGGTAATGCGGGAATTAGCTGCCGCTTACCTCTCGGGCTAAAGGACGTTTATGTCGGATCGATACGTGCGTTAAGTGCAAACACCTTTTTATAGAAATCACAGAACCAGCCCTGCACCGCGGTGGGCCCAGTTAGGTAAGGCTTTCCAAGCATCTCGCATGCGGCCGTGTAGAGAATCGGCTGCCGGCTCGAAATGTCGTAAATGCATCCAGAACCGTTCTGAATGATTGGGTTCAAGTAAATGACAAAGCTCGTGCCATATCACGTACCTCACCAGGTCACGAGGAAGAAACAGCAGTTTGCAATTTAGACTGATACGTTCTGAGGACGAACAACTGCCCCAGCGCGTGCGCTGGTTCTTGATGGCCACGTCCGCATAACGCAGGCCTGCAGGTTCGGCAAGATTCGCTAGCCATGGTGCCAAAGTCATCGTGGCGTGACGGGCCAGCCATCGGCGCAATGCGGCGTGACAGGCTTCGACATCATCATCGACTGCGCCAGACACAACGATACGGCCCGGTTGGTCGATTCGCGCCCCTACTGTGTTGCTACGCGTTGGTTTGTATTCAACCCGCCAAGACTCCGCCAGCGCCGGCAAATCGAAAGCCTGGGGGCGTGCGGAATGCTCGGTGGTAATCAAATGCCGGTCGGCATCGAAGCCGGCAATTCGCTCCCCGATCCACTCAGCCTTCGCAGCCACCAATGCAAGCAGCTTCTGGCGGTCTAGACTCGGTGGTGCTATCACCATCATGCCTTCACGGGCACTCACCTTCAGACGCAGCGAACGTGACTTAGGCGAAATTTGTATCGCATAACCGATGGTTCGCCCATCCGGCAAGACCAGTTCGACGCGATCAAAATCTTCACGCACCATCGTCACCGGTCGCTGCGGATACGCATGGATGGTAGTGGCGCCGTTTTAAGACCTGCACCAAGCTGCCGATGAAGCCCATCGCGTCATCGGTCAGCAGGCCGGCGGTCGAGAACTGGTTGGCGATCATGAACAACAATCCGCGCGACAGCTCTGGATCGACAGCGCTGCTACCCCACCAACCAGAGAAACAATGCTTGTCCGCTTCGGCCAGGGTCGCGGCGGCAATTTCAACGGCCAGGGTGTCTGTGATTGCCGCATTGCGTGCTTTGACCTTCAATGCCAACTGCTGGGCAACAGGACGATTGGCCTCCTCAACGGCAGCGCGTACCGCATCGGTCAGCTTCTCTAGTTCCTCGATCAATGCAATCCCGGCTAAAGTCCCAGCGCGCTTCTCATCAATCAGGCGCTGCAATTTTTCCGAAAGCGGCCGGAAGGCATCATCCTGATCAAGCCGAATCCGTAGCTCGGCTGACAGCATGGCCTCTATGTCCAGCGCCTTCGCATCCGGCTTCTTGTCCTTCAGCTTGGTTAGGAAGTGCTCATCTAGTACATAGGTTGGGAACTCGGTTTCCAGTTCGTCGACGTCGATGTGCTCGCGGATCAGTTCCCGAGTACGGGCAGCATCTTCCTCGGTTGCCTCGATGCTCTTGCTGGCATCCGGGTAAAACTTTTTGCGATACAGCATGTACAGCTTGGTTAACCAGGCATAGGGCCGTACGTAGTCACTTAATTGCTCGTCGGGCTGCAACGCTTCGTAAAGCACGCGCAGGTTTCGGTAACCGGTATCGAACTGCTTTTCGGCTCCATCCACATCGCGCAAGATCTTCATTGCCGTGACGAAGGCATCGTGCGAACCATCACGGGGTACGGTGTCAAGCGGGAACAGCTCCCAGACCTGCTGGAATGTCTTGCGGAACTGCTCGCGGATCACGTCGAACGGGAACGCCACGTCGCCCAGTTCGTCAGGCCGGTAGTTCAGTGCCTCATTCAGGTCGTCGAAGATGCCGTAATAGTCCAGAACCAAGCCGTGGCCTTTCAACTCGTTGTAGGGGCGGTTCACACGCGCAATGGTCTGCAACAGCGTGTGGTTCAGCAATTTCTTGTCGAGATACAGAGCCTGCAAAATCGGCGCGTCGAAGCCGGTGAGAAGCATGTCGCAGACCACCAGCACCTCCACCTTTCGGAACGTCTTATCCCGGTGCTCTTCGTTTTCTGACTTTGCCGGGATCAGGAATTCATTGAGCAGCTTCTTGCGCTTGGTCTCGCCCAAGTACAGCGCCTGGATATCCTCGGGGTCCTTCTGTGGCGCTTCGGAAATCACTGCCATCACGGCTTCATCGCCCAACCTCTCCCGTAAGGCATTGGCATAGAGCTTCACCGCTTGCTTGTCCCGGCACACCAGCATGCCCTTGAACCCATTGGGGCGGACGTGCTCGGTAAAGTGCTTGACCACGTCATCAGAGATCTGGCTGATTCGCGTGGGATGGAACAGCAGCGCGTCCAGCCGTGCGCCTTCCGTAGCCAGCCTGTTCTGCTCGTCTTCTGGGAGATGGCCAAACTCTCGCTTGAAAGCCAGATCCAGCTTGGTGCCATGCAACTGCCAGTCGGTCATGCGCGGCTGCCAGTGAATGGGTTTGACCACGCCATCGCGCAGGGCATCGGTCACCGTGTAGGGGCGCCCCATGTAACGCTCGATCTTGCCGTCCTCCTTCACATAGCCCCAGGCCTTTGGGGTGTTGTGGTCGTCGTTTTCGATCGGGGTACCGGTAAAGCCGAACAACGAGGCTCCTTCCAGTGCCGAGCGCATGTAGGTGCCCAGCTCGCGCTCTTGCGTGCGGTGTGCTTCGTCGGCCATCGCGATCACGTTCGATCGCTGCTTGGTGACGTGCTTGGGCATGCCCTCGAACAGATGCACCGTGGTCAGGATAACGCCTCGGTAATCGCCACTGAGTTTTTCTTCCAAGTCGCGTTTGCTGGTCGCTACATGTACATTGTCTGTGCCGGTGGAATTGAGCTCGCGATCCATCTGATCACCAAGCTGCTCGCGGTCCACCAGAAGGATGACGGTGGGCTGCTGCAACTTCGGGTCTTCCCACAGACTGCGGGCGGCGTAGATCATCGTCAGCGTCTTGCCTGACCCCTGTGTGTGCCAGATCAGGCCGCGCCGCTTATCTGCGGGGAGAGCCAGATCGGTGGCGCGGTTCAGAATATCTTTCACCGCCAGGTACTGCTGGTAGCGCACCACGACCTTTTCGGTTTTACCGTCTTTGGTGACAAAGACAATGAAGCGCCGGATGAAGTCAAGCAGGTTGCCCCGGTCGAACAGACCGTAGAGCGACACCTTCATCTCGTCGAATTCGTCGATCTCATGCGGCCAGGGATCACGCCACTGCAACCAGAACTGCAGCCGTCGACCGGGGACGCCATACATCATTCGCGTCTCGTTCACGCCTACGCCATAGGCGTTGGTGTAGAAAAGTTGGTCAATCTCCTCGGCGTACATGCCCAGTTGTTTGGCACCCTCACGCCAGTCGGGCTTGCTGCGGCTGGCGGTCTTGGCCTCAATCACGATGATGGGTATGCCGTTGATCAGCAGCACGATGTCGGGGCGACGTGTCGATTTGCCATCGATCGAAAACTGGTTGGTCACCCACCAGTCATTGGTGTCGATGTCTTCATAGTCGATCAGTCGCACATCCTGTGCGTTCTCAGCCGCGTCGAACTTGTAATTGACGCCATCCTTCAACCAGGCCAGCCATTGCTGGTTATCACGGCAGCCGCGCAACTTGGTGATGATGGCGTCGATCCGCGCATCGTCGGTCAGTACAGTGGGGTTCAGAGCCTTGAGCTTTTCGCGCAACAGCGGCAATAGCAGCACCTCACGCTCGTCAGGCCGGTAGGTTTTCAGGTAATCGCGTGAGCGCCAGGTCCAGCCCAGCTTGGATGCCTTCAGGTGCTCAATGATCTCGCGCTCAACGGTGGTTTCCTCGTTGAACAAGGTGCGTACCGTGTAGGGAACAGGCCCCTCCATTGCCTCAGGCATTACTCCCCCCCCTGCAAGGTCTTGCCTGTGAGCAATGACTGCAGCATAGAGTCCTTCACGCGTTTTGCTGCCTCAATCTCAACACTCAAGTTGGCAATCGTTTGTGTTACTGAATCTATTGCCTCTGCTATCGATTCTTGGATGGAAGGTGGTGGCACTGGAATTAACATTCTCAGGTAATCCCTGTAATTCAAATTCCGCATTTGTGTGGATTGCTGCTGGAACCTCTCCACCATGCCGGTTCGCTGTAATTCAAATAAAACCCACCCAAGGTAGCGAGTGTTAATCTTTTCAGGATCTGGCCGTAACACATGAACAAAATTTGAGACCCAGAACCAGCCAAGATCATTTGTTATGAAGCCAACGCGGCCTACTGGCTGGTCAGGCCCGCCGCCAGAGCGTTCCAAGAGAATATCGCCATTTTTGAGTCCAAACTTCTCCATGCCTCGCTCAGAAAAATAGCGAACAGCGACATCGGAGAAATCTAAATGTCCTGCATCTGTGAAGTTTGTCGAACGGAGAATTTTGACTGCAACATCACCATCTTCATCACCCCAGTCCCCAGCGGACTGACTTAATAGTAGACGACGTAACTCAACAGATCCCCAGCTCTTAGGGATGTTGCCGATAATGGTTGAAAATTCATGAGTGATCATGCCTTCACCCCCAGCATTTTCATTGCTTTCCTAACGCGATCAAGTCCACTTTGAGTCTCATTTCTTGCCATGGTCAACGCATGCATTGATTTACCCAAATCGATGGACTCCTCTGGGTTGTACGTTTGGATGTAACGAGGAAGATTTAGGTTGAATTCATTCTTGGACAGCTCATCTTTCTCAACGATCTTGAAATATCTATTTGCAACCTTTACATCCGAACATATGGCAAGCAAGTGAGCGGCGGCCTCTCTCAAGTGAAGTATTTCTGCCTCTGCTGCACGTACGATTGCCATTTCACTAAGATTTCGCTCCACTAATAGCTTTGACAGTTCTTTTGAGGCGCGTTGTACTTGTTTGTGGCGAGTCTTAATGGCCTCGATCAGCGCCTTGCGGGCGACATCAAATTTCGCCTTCGGGGTGGCCAACTGGGTTTTCAGCGCCGCCTTTTCGCCACGCCCGGCACCGGCGATCTCCCCTTCGATACGTTCGACGTCCGCTTGCAACGGCGCCAGGGGATGAAAGTAGGGATGCTCGGGCGTGATGGCATCCTTGACGGCCTGCTGCCTCAAGTCCAATGCATCCAGTGTGGCCAACTCGGCTTGCAGTCGTGACAGCGGCTCCAGCACAGGGCCGTAGGCATCCTCGATGTCGGCCAGACGGGCGTCACGCTGCTCTTCGACTTCACGAATCAGTTGCGCCTCATGCTCCGGCACCAGACGCTGGGCGGTGGCCAAGTCGCCGAAGGCGCGCCACGGTACCAGGATGCGCATCAGGTCCGAGGGACGCAGCAGGTTCTGCGGGTTGCCTTTCTGAAAGTGGCGTGAGGCCCAGATCATCAGGATCTTGTTTTTGCGCTCGGCGGGCTTGGCCCTGTTCAGCAGCACCAGACAGCCGGGCACGTTGTTGCCATAGAACAGCTTGCCCGGCAGCACGACGATGGCCTCGATCAAATCAGCCTCGATGAAGCTGCGTCGAATCACGTACTCGGCATCGGCTTTCTGGTTCTGCCCATCTTCTTCTTCGGTCTGTTCGGGCTGGCCACGGAACAACACGCCCTGCGACATCACCACCATGCCCTGGCCGCCCGTGCCAGTGTCTGGATCGGCATCTTTGAGGGATTTGACGATCTGCTGCATCCAGGCCCAGTCGCCATTGCTGGCGGGCGGCATGCCATGGGACAGGCGGCCGAATTTGTCACCCGCGACCACGGTGTCGTAACCCCAGTCCTCCAGCGAGAAAGGCGGGTTCATGATGATGCGATCGAACTGCTTGAGACGGTTGTCGGCGGTGACATGACGCGGATCGCGCAGGCTGTCGCCCTGCTTGTGCTCCCAAACCGGGATGCCGTGCAGGATCATGTTGATGCGCGAGATGTTGTAAGTGGCAACGTTGGATTCCTGACCGTGCAACTGCAACTGGCGCACATCGCCCCCATGCTTTTTGACGTAGCGGATGCACTGCAGCAACAGGCCGCCCGAACCGCTGGCCCAATCACAGACGGACATACCCGCCTTGGGCTGCAGCACTTCGGCCATCAGGAAGCCGACCTCGGCTGGGGTGTAGAACTCACCGCTAGACTTGCCGGCCTTGCTGGCGAAGTTGCGGATCAGATATTCGTAGGCATTGCCGAACAGGTCGTCAGAGACGTGTGCGCGATCGAAGGTCTGACTGCCGAAGTGGTTGATGAGGTTGACCAGCTTGTCACGTGGCAGCTCGTCCTGCTTGTTGAAGTCGATCTTGCCGGTAAGGATGCCGTCGAAGTTGTTCTGGCGGTGGGCGTTGGCCCGTTCGATGGCGAGCATGGCGTCATTCAAGGCTTGGCCGAGCTGGGCCTTGGCGGTGCGCGCTACGGTTGCCCAGGTGGCCGCTTCGGGTACGACGAAATGATGGTTCTGCGGGTCGCGGGCCAGCAACGATGCCTGATCCGGCGGCACGCCGGCCTTGGTCAAGGTGGCCGCCTGTGTGCGAGCCTCTTCGTCGAAGCAGTCGCTGATGCGCTTATAGAACAGCAGCGCGAACACGTAGCCGCGAAATTCAGAGTGGTCGGCGTTGCCGCGCAGGATGTCGGCGGCCTTGTCGAGGTAGCTTTCCAGCTCACCCTGGGTCATCCGACGCGTGGGACGGATGGCAATCGGAGAGTCGAGCTGCTCTAGAAGTTGCTCAAGATTCATGTCAAATACATTCAAATAGTTTCTGCTGTCGACATTCTAGGCGAATGAGCGCCGTGTGACTTTTCCGGGGCTAGATTCAGCAATACCTTGCTCTGACTAGATATCGACCAGACAACAAAAAATCCAACCGATCTTGGTTGGATTTTCTCTTGCAGATCAACGGCCTGCATGAATTCTATGTGGAGCGGGCGATGGGAACCGAACCCACCGTACATTCAGTAAAGAAAAGTTCCCTCCATATTAGGCGCTACTTCAGACAGCAATAAATGTGTTTGCAGCCATTTTCTATCCGGCTGGCGAGCGACAGCTTAGGGCGAGGATCGGTCAGTGCTCCAATTTCCGCTTTGGGTCGAAACCAGCCCCATGTTTAAAACTATTCTCCAACTCGAAACAGCGTCAGACTCATCGCCTGAGACCGCACCGGCACCAGCGCTTGATACTCCGGGCTTGCCGCCCAACGATCTGCATCTACCTCTGAAGGGAATTGCAGCTCTACAAAAGCGGTGAATTCACCACAAGGCAATTCATTCCAATAGGTCTTGGCAGAAGTACCGCGCGCCACAACTGAGCCTTGGTATTTTTCCACCGTGGCACCAACCTGACTTCGGTAGATCTCAAAAGCCGCTGGATCTTTCATGCGAATCAGCCCGATAATTTTTACAGTCATAACGGCACCTTTTTTTGTGATCCAAAACAACAAAGGCGCCGAAGCGCCTTTGTTTCTGTGCGGTTAGCGCAGTTTACTTCTTAGGTGTGGCTACGAAACCAACCGCCATATCCTGAACGTATTCAACAACAACATCGTCACCGACCTTGAAGTTATCTAGGCCCAGAACAGCTTTATCAACTTTAACCTTGTTGACCTTGCCATCAGGCATGGTGATTTCTGCCGTACGTGCCTTGGCATTGATGCTCTTGATCACAGCAGTTGCCTTGATGGTGTCGATTTCTTCAGCAAAAGGCTTCTTGTTAGCTTGATCCTGAACCTTCACGGTACGGGTGCCCGTAACGCTAGGCTGAGCACCCTTAGGCGCAGCAACCAGACCAACCACTACCGCTTGTGCATACTCAACAACGAAGGTGTCACCCTTCTTGATCTTGTTGAAGTTAGTGACCGATTTACCGACTGTCATTGGTGCCAGTTGGCCCTGGTCGTTTTTCAGCATCACAGTACGTGTCTTGGCGTTTACCGAGTCAACAGTGGCCGTCATGATGGTCACTTCTGCAGCAACAGGGGCAACTTCAGCGGCAGGGGCAGCAGCTGGAGCAGCCGTTTGAGCTTGAACATTCAGACCAGCGGTAGCCAGCAGTGCGGCCAGTAGCAGCGATTTTTTCATGCAAAGTTCTCCAAGAGAAAATTAAGGTGCTTTGTTTGCGGAGCGCAAAATGCAAAGCGTTTTAGGATGATATCAGGGCTTCCAATAACTTGTTGTGAATTCCCTGGAAACCGCCATTGCTCATGACCAGCACGTGATCTCCGGCCTTGGCTTCTGCAACTATTGCTTTCACCATAGCGTTAAAGTCTTCATGCACCTCGGCACACGCGCCCATAGGCGCCAACGCCGCAGCTGCATCCCAGCCCAGATTGGCGCCATAGCAATACACGCGATCGCAGGCCGCCAGGCTCTGCGGCAGCTGATCTTTCATCACACCGAGCTTCATGGTGTTTGAACGCGGCTCGATGACGGCAAGAATACGCGCTGCGCCGACTTTGCGACGCAAACCGGCAACGGTGGTCGTAATGGCCGTTGGGTGGTGTGCAAAATCATCGTAAACGGTGACGCCACGTTCCACACCGCGCACTTCCATGCGACGCTTCACGTTCTCAAAACGCGATAGGGCATCGAGGCCTTTATCCAGCGGCACACCGACGTGGCGTGCCGCCAGCATGGCGGCCAGCGCATTCATACGGTTGTGTTCGCCTGTTAAGGCCCAGGTGACTTCACCAATTTTCTTGGTGCCTTCGTGAACAATCAAACTGCCCGTCGCATCATCACCAGTAATGGTGTAACCGCTGCCCTCGCCAAAGCCTTCAACAGGCGTCCAGCAGCCGCGCTCTAATACGCGCGATAACGCCGGTTCGGTAGCGTTGGAAACAATCAGGCCATTACCCGGCATGGTGCGCACCAGATGATGGAACTGTGTTTCGATTGCACCGAGATCGGCAAAGATATCGGCATGATCGAATTCCAGATTATTGAGAATGGCTGTGCGCGGATGGTAGTGCACAAACTTCGAGCGCTTGTCGCAAAAGGCGGTGTCGTACTCATCGGCTTCGATCACGAAAAACGGCGAATCTTCCAGTGCGCCATGCAACCGTGCAGATACGCCGAAGTTGCAGGGCACACCACCGATCAGAAAGCCCGGCGCCAGACCGGCGTCTTCCAGAATCCAGGCGAGCAGTGACGCCGTGGTGGTTTTGCCATGCGTACCCGCTACGCCCAACACCCAGCGTCCTTGCAAGATATGCTCGGCCAGCCACTGTGGGCCAGACACATATGGCAACCCCGCATCGAGAATGGCTTCGAGCAAGGGGTTGCCGCGTGAAACGGCGTTGCCAATCACAAACACATCCGGCTTTAACGATAGCTGCGATGGATCAAATCCTTCGATCAATTCAATGCCGGCGCCACGCAGCTGATCGCTCATGGGTGGATACACGCCCGCATCACAGCCGGTGACTTTGTGCCCTGCGGCCCGCGCCAGTTGCGCAAGGCCGCCCATGAAGGTGCCGCAGACACCCAGAATATGCAAATGCATCGTCTTTCCCGTCTTTCGTCTTTGCATTGTCATGCCGGCGCAATATCCGGCAGGTAGGTTTAGAATGGAATCCATTGTACCTGCCCCGGAGAGACCCGATGCGCCACCGACGACGCCCAGCCGGCATGCAGAACAACGGCACTGCCCATATTGCCGCCGTTGCCGCTCGTTTGATGGCAGAAGACGGCGTGGATGATGTCGAGCTGGCCAAACGTAAAGCTGCTCACCAGCTCAATTTACCGGAATGGATTGGCCTTCCCACCAGCCAGGCCGTATACGATGCACTACGCACTCATCAGGCGATTTTTCAGGATAGCGAACAGCAGGAACGAATTGCCATCATGCGTGCAGAAGCACTTTACTGGATGGAACTCCTGTCAGAGTTTCATCCGTATCTCACCGGCTCGGTACTCGATGGCACGGCCGGCCGATACTCGATGATCGATATTCTGCTGTATCCGGACAGCGATAAGGATGTCGAGATCTTCCTGCTTAACCAGGGTGTCGAGTACGAATTTGCGAAAACACGTAACGATCGTACCAGTGCCGTATTGCAGGTATCGCGTAACGAACTGGTCGTGAATCTGGTGATTTACCCGAGCCACGACGAGCGAGTCGTCTTTAGAAAGCACGATGGCTCTATACGAGAACGCGCCCACGCAGAAAATGTGCGCGCCCGGATGACAATCGATGCGGCTTTCGTATCGGATGCGAATTTGCCGGTAAAATAGAGCTAACTGCCGCTAAAACACGGGCACACTCACTCACGAAAGAATCTGCATATGCGTTTTAATTTGCTTTCACGCCGCGCCCTATTTCGTAACGCAACGCTGACTGGCCTGGCCGCTATCGCTTTAATCTCGGGCTGTTCAAAGTTCGACAATAGCCAGAGCGCGCTGAACGGTCCGCAAGTGACTGCCAAATTTTACGATGCACAATTCAAAGATGCCGCCGGCAAACCGGTTGATCTAACGACGCTGCGTGGCAAAACCGTGGTCATTAACTTCTGGTCGACCTGGTGCCCGCCCTGCGTAGAAGAAATGCCCATGTTCAGCGAAGTGCAGACGGCCTATAAAGACAAAAACGTCGTTTTTGTTGGCATCGCCGCCGATCAGGCAGATAACGTTAAGGCATTTCTCCAGAAAACGCCGGTGAACTATCCTATCGCCGTAGGCGGCCAACAGGCCTTTGAGCTCTCGCAAGCTTTAGGTAACCGCCACGATGCCGTGCCATTTACGCTCATGATTAACGCGAAAGAAGGCATCACCAGCCGTCACTTCGGTGTTTACACGCGCAAAGACCTGGAAGCAGACATCGCTAAAGCACTAAAGTAACTCGATCAGGTTGCCATCTTGCTGACATCTGGTGGCGATCATTAGGCTAAAGACTGGCAATTTGCAGCCAATTGGGAGACAATAATCACCATGAACAATCGCACCAATACGCCCTCTGGCGAATCGCTGGGCAAGGTTCTGGTTCTGAACGGACCCAACCTGAATCTACTGGGTCAGCGCGAGCCACATCTTTATGGCGCCACCACGCTGGCCGACATCGATCGCGCATTAGCCGATCGGGCCGAACGTGCCGGCATCGTGCTGGAAACGTTCCAGAGCAACCACGAAGGTGCGCTGATTGAGCGACTTCATGCAGCACGTAGCGAAGATTTTGATTTTTTGATCATCAACCCCGCCGCCTTCACGCACACCAGCATTGCCCTGCGTGATGCGGTGCTGGCTTCGGACCTCTCCTTTATTGAAGTGCACCTTTCTAACGTGCACGCCCGCGAAGAATTCCGCCACCAATCCTATTTTTCGGACAAAGCCATTGGCACCATTACCGGCCTAGGCGCACAAGGCTATTTGCTGGCTTTTGACCACATCATCGCTGCACTTTCAGACAATTTAGATCCAGGCCAAGCCTGAGTCTAGCCTTTCACTCTTTAATCATTCACTGACACGACTTCAGGAGCCCATTATGGATCTGCGCAAACTCAAAAAACTGATTGACCTGGTACAAGAATCCGGCATTTCCGAACTGGAAGTCACCGAAGGTGAAGAAAAAGTCCGCATCGCCAAGCAACTGCACGCTGCACCCGTTGCTCACCAAATTTATGCGCCTGCACCTATGGCCGCTGGCCCGGCAGCACCCGCCGCAGCGCCCACAGCTGCTGCACCAGCGCAACCTGCAGGTCACGAAGTGAAGAGCCCGATGGTTGGCACCTTCTACCGCGCCTCGTCGCCAGAAGCCAAATCCTTTGTTGAAGTGGGCGATAGCGTTAAGGAAGGCCAAACCCTATGCATTATCGAAGCCATGAAGCTGCTCAACGAAATCGAATCCGATGCCACCGGCGTTGTGAAAGCGATCCTGGTAGAAAATGGCCAGCCGGTTGAATTTGGCGAACCCCTCTTCATCATCGGCTAATCGCCATGTTTGAAAAGATTCTAATCGCCAACCGGGGGGAGATTGCCCTCCGCATCCAGCGCGCCTGTCGCCTGCTGGGTGTTAAAACCGTGGTCGTGCACTCCGAAGCCGACCGCGATGCCAAATACGTCAAGCTGGCCGACGAGTCTGTCTGTATCGGTCCGGCCGCATCGAAAGATAGCTACCTCAATGTGCCGGCCATTATCTCGGCTGCCGAAGTCACCGATGCCGAAGCCATTCACCCCGGCTACGGTTTCCTGTCGGAAAACGCTGACTTCTCCGAGCGCGTTGAGCAGTGTGGTTTTGTATTCATCGGCCCGAAAGCCGAGACGATTCGCCTGATGGGCGACAAAGTGTCTGCTAAAGACGCCATGAAGGCCGCCGGTGTACCATGCGTGCCCGGCTCTGAAGGTGCTTTGCCCGAAGATCACAAGGAAATCATCCGTATTGGCCGTAGCGTCGGTTATCCGGTGATCATCAAAGCCGCCGGTGGTGGCGGTGGTCGCGGCATGCGCGTGGTGCATACCGAAGCAGCACTGATCAATGCCGTACAAATGACCCGCCAGGAAGCCCAGACGGCCTTTGGCAATCCGGTCGTGTACATGGAAAAGTTCCTGGAAAATCCACGTCACGTGGAAATTCAGATTCTTGCCGATACGCATGGCAATGCCGTCTATCTGGGCGAACGCGATTGCTCAATGCAACGCCGTCACCAGAAGGTGATTGAAGAAGCACCGGCACCGGGCATTCCGGAAAAGCTAATCGCCAAGATCGGCGAGCGCTGTGCAGAAGCCTGTCGCAAGATTGGTTATCGCGGCGCCGGCACGTTTGAATTCCTGTTCGAAAACGGCGAGTTCTATTTCATCGAAATGAACACCCGCGTGCAGGTTGAACACCCGGTTACCGAAATGATTACGGGCATCGACATTCTGCAAGAACAGATCCGTATTGCGGCTGGTGAAAAGCTACGCTTCCGCCAGAAAGACATCGAGTTCCGTGGCCACGCCATCGAATGTCGTATCAATGCCGAAGACCCGTACACCTTCGTGCCGTCACCCGGCACCATCACTGCCTGGCACACACCGGGCGGCCCTGGCATCCGCGTTGATTCCCACGTGTACGCCGGCTACAAGGTACCGCCTTACTACGACTCGATGATTGGCAAGCTGATTGCTTACGGCGAAACCCGTGATCAGGCTATTCGTAAAATGCGTATCGCGTTGTCGGAAATGCTGGTCGAAGGCATCAAGACCAACATTCCACTGCACCACGAACTGATGCGTGACAAAGGTTTTGTGGACGGCGGCGCCAGCATTCACTATCTAGAACATATGCTGGCCGAGAAAAAAGAAGTCGAGCGCAAGTAAGTGGCGGATCAATCAACCTGGGTGAGCGCACGCATCATCGCGGACGCCCAGCAAGCCGATGCACTCGGCGATGCCTTGATGGAAGCCGGCGCATTGTCGGTGACCGTTGAGGATGCCGATGCCGGCACTGCTGCAGAAACACCCCAGTACGGGGAGCCGGGCATGGAGACCCAGCTGGTCTGGGCGCGCTCCGTACTTTCGGCGTTATTTGATGCGGATCAACCGGTCGAAGAAATCGTCAGCACCTGCGCGGCTGCCCTCGGGCTAAAGGCCGAGCTGACGATTGAAGCAGTGCCCGAAACCGACTGGGTGCGCGCCACGCAAGCTCAGTTCGAACCCATCCCGATTGCTGGTCCCCTCTGGATTGTGCCGACCTGGCACACCCCGCCAGATGCCGATGCCATCAACCTGGTGCTCGACCCGGGCTTAGCCTTCGGCACAGGTAGTCATCCGACCACCCGCATGTGCCTGCAATGGCTGGTACGCGAACGCCCAGCCGGTACCGTGCTCGATTACGGTTGTGGCTCGGGCATTCTGGCCATTGCTGCTTCCAAGCTCGGCGCAAGCGAAGTGATTGGTGTCGATATTGATCCGCAGGCTGTACGCTCTGCGCATGACAATGCCGATGCCAACAACGTGCAAGCCGCATTCTTCGATGCCAGCCAGAATTTGCCGATTCCTTATGACACTCAGAAATACGATGTCGTCCTAGCCAATATTCTGGCCAATCCGCTGCGCGTGCTGGCACCGGCACTCACTGCACGCCTGAAACCCGGCGCGTCACTGGTGCTCGCCGGGTTGCTGGCCGAACAAGCCGAAGAACTGATCGGCATCTACAGCCCCTGGCTCAACATGCAGGTGGCCGACACCCAGGAAGGCTGGAGCCTACTGGTTGGGTCGCTGCCGCAATAATCACACCCCACCATTTTTCTGAAGACGGATATGAGCAAGAAAACCCTGATCTGCGGCTCGCTGGCCTTTGACAACATCATGGTCTTTAACGGCCGCTTTCGCGAACAGATTTTGCCGGAAAAGATTCATATTCTGAACGTGGCATTCTTGGTGCCTGAAATGCGTCGCGAGTTTGGCGGTTGCGCCGGCAACATCGCCTACGCCCTGCACAGCCTAGGCGGCAAGGCCGAAATCATGGCCACCGTGGGCGAAGATGGCATCCCCTATCTGGATCGTCTTGATGCCCAGGGCATCTCGCGCAAACATGTGCGCAAAGTGCCCGGCACCTTCACGGCACAGGCCTTCATTACTACCGACATGGATGACAACCAGATCACGGCCTTCCACCCGGGTGCGATGGGTCAGGCACATCTGAATGAAGTCGGCCATGCAGAAAATGTCGGTCTGGGTATTGTGGCGCCGGATGGTCGTGATGCCATGATCGAGCACGCGCGCCAATTTGCCGATGCCAACATCCCATTCATCTTCGATCCGGGCCAGGGCCTACCGATGTTTGACGGCAATGACCTAAAACAGTTCCTGTCGCTCGCCACCTATGCCTGCGTCAACGATTATGAAGCGCAGATGCTCTGCGACCGTACCGGCCAGACGCTGGAAGAGATCGCTACCAACGTGGCGGCACTCATCGTGACGCGTGGCGGCGAAAGCGCCTGGATCTTTACCGGCGGCCAGCGCATTGATATCGAAACCGTACAACCCGAAGCCATCATCGACCCCACCGGTTGCGGCGATGCGTTTCGCGGCGGCCTGCTCTACGGCATGGCCAATGGCTACGACTGGCAAAAAGCAGGGCGCCTGGCCTCACTGATGGGTTCGATCAAAATCGCCCACGCGGGTCCGCAAAACTACCAGGTGAATTTCGAACAAGTGGCCCAGCGCTTCCAGGCTGCTTTCGGCGAAGCACTCTAAGCAACGCAGTTCATGACAAACACACCCACCCCGAAGCCGCTCCGCTTCGTGCGCGGTGTGCGCGTTGTCTTTCACCTGCTCTGCGGTCTGTACTGGGTCGGTATCGTCTTCCCGTTCGTGTCGATGCCGCGACGCCGACAAGTACGCTATCGCTGGTCGCGCCAACTGCTGGCTTTATTCGCTATCCGCATCGAGATCTCAGGCAAGCTGCCAACAACACCCGGGCTCATCGCGGCCAACCATGTCAGCTGGATCGATATTTTTGCCGTGAACGCCCTCACGCCCGTGGCCTTTGTCTCCAAGGATGATGTGCTGCACTGGCCCATCATCGGCACGCTTTCCAAGCACAACGAAACGATCTTTCTACAACGCGGTAGCCGTGGCCATGCGCACACCATCGGCAAAGACATGTCGAACCGTCTGGCCGCAGGCACCTGGCTCGCGCTTTTTCCGGAAGGGACCACAACGGATGGCACCCATCTGCATCCGTTCCATGCCGCATTATTGCAACCCGCCATTGATGCAAACGTGCCCGTCACACCCGTGGCACTGAGCTATCTGGATACACAAGGTCAGCGTTCGTTATTGCCAGCCTACTCAGGCGACACCAGCCTCTGGGAATGTTTCTGCGCCATTCTGTCGGCGCGCCACCTGGTCGTCAAATTAGACATCGGCACGCCGGTCTTGGTTGAACCGGCTTCAGGTAACCGCGGCCGCAAAGAACTGGCACATACACTGCGCGACCAGATTGAAACGATGCTTTACTCCAAATTTGTAACACCCTTCGAAACGGGAAAAACAACATGACAAGCACCGAACAACGTGCAGAACTCCAACGCCGCATTTGGCAAATCGCCAACGATGTCCGCGGTGCAGTCGATGGCTGGGATTTTAAACAATACATACTCGGCACCCTGTTTTACCGCTTCATTAGCGAAAACTTCTCCAGCTACATCGAAGGCGGTGACGACAGCATCAACTATGCAGCGCTGCCCGATAACGTCATCACCCCTGAAATCAAAGATGACGCTATCAAAACCAAGGGTTATTTCATTTACCCGAGTCAGTTATTTGCCAAGGTAGCTGCAAATGCTAATACCAACGAAAGCCTAAATACCCAGCTAGCCAAGATTTTTACCGCTATTGAAAGTTCTGCCAACGGGTATCCCTCCGAGCAAGACATCAAAGGCCTATTCACAGACTTTGATACCACCAGCAACCGCCTAGGCAATACCGTCAAAGACAAGAACAGTCGCCTAGCCGCTGTGCTTAAAGGGGTGGCAGAACTGGATTTTGGCGACTTCGATGCTAGCCACATCGATCTCTTTGGCGATGCTTACGAGTTTCTCATCTCCAACTACGCGGTCAACGCCGGCAAATCCGGCGGCGAGTTCTTCACCCCGCAGCATGTTTCCAAACTGATCGCACAGCTCGCCATGCACGGGCAAACCAGCGTCAATAAAATTTATGACCCGGCCTGCGGCTCCGGCTCACTACTACTACAAGCCAAGAAGCTCTTCGATGCGCACACCATCGAAGACGGCTTCTTCGGGCAAGAGATCAACCACACCACATACAACCTGGCGCGGATGAACATGTTCTTGCACAACATCAACTACGACAAGTTTAACGTCCAGCTAGGCAACACCCTCACTGACCCACACTTCGGAAGCGACAAACCCTTTGATGCAATCGTCTCCAATCCCCCATATTCTGTTAAGTGGATTGGGAGTGACGATCCAACACTCATCAACGACGAACGCTTTGCCCCTGCTGGCGTGCTTGCGCCAAAATCTAAGGCCGACTTTGCTTTTGTGCTGCACGCACTGAGTTATTTATCAAGCAAGGGCCGCGCTGCAATTGTTTGCTTTCCTGGTATTTTCTACCGGAGCGGTGCCGAACAGAAAATCCGCCAGTATTTGGTAGACAACAACTATGTGGAAACGGTGATTTCGCTTGCGCCTAACCTCTTCTACGGCACTACCATTGCAGTAACGATTCTGGTGCTCTCCAAACACAAAAAGGACACCACGACCCAGTTCATCGACGCTAGCGCACTATTCAAAAAAGAAACCAACACCAACGTGCTTCTAGACGCGCACATCGAACAGATCATGCAGGCGTTTGACAGCAAAGAGAATGTCGATCACTTTGCCCAATCGGTACCGTTTGAGAAGTTAGCCGCTAACGACTACAACCTATCAGTCAGCAGCTACGTCGATGCCAAAGACATCCGCGAGGTGACAAACATTGCAAAGCTTAATGATGAGCTAGCAACGACGGTAAAAAAAATCGACCAGTTGCGCATCAAAATTGCTGCCATTGTTAAGAGATTTGGAGAGACAAAAGCCGAGAGTTTTGTTGAAGAACTGCTCCAAGGTTACGAAGTCAGTTGGACCGCCTTGGGGGACGATGGTTTTGTTGAAATAGCAAACAATGCTCGAAGGCCTGTAAAAGCATCACTACGCAAACCAGGAGCAACTCCATATTACGGTGCCAACAACATTCAAGATCACGTTGAAGGGCATACTCACGATGGCGAGTACGTGTTGATCGCAGAAGACGGGTCGGCAAGCCTCGAAAATTACTCCATTCAATATGCGAACGGAAAATTTTGGGCCAATAACCACGTGCATGTTCTTCGCGGAAAATCATGTTTGAACACTAGATTTCTGTATCACTATTTACGCACAGTTAACTTTATTCCGTACCTGCCAAACAAAGACAGATCAAAGTTAACAAAGGGGGACATGACAAAAATCTCCATCCCCATCCCTTGCCCTAATAGACCTGATCAGTCTCTAAAGATTCAAGCGGAAATTGTCAGCATTCTGGATGCATTTGCCGAGCTTAATGCCGAGCTTAATGCCGAGCTTAATGCCGAGCTTAATGCAAGAACTAAACAGCACAACTTCTACCGCCGCGCCCTTTTGAGATTTTCGACGCCAGAGGTAGCAACATAACATGGGCAAAACGCTGACTGAAATCGCTCAGCAGCTTCGTTCTGCAAAGCATAAGGTGCAGCTAATCTATGCTTTTAATGGCACAGGGAAAACGCGTCTTTCACGGGAATTCAAGGGGTTGCTCTCTACCAAAACAGAGGATGAGGACACGCAGCACTCGGAATTAAGTAGCAAAAGAATTCTCTATTACAGCGCCTTCACTGAAGATCTGTTCTATTGGGACAATGATTTAGAGTTTGATGCCGCGCCAAAACTGTTAATCCGACCCAACTCGTTCACTCGATGGGTGCTCGAAGAGCAAGGCCAAGACCGAAACATCGTTACGAATTTTCAGCGATACACCAATGACAAGCTGACGCCACGCTTTAACGAAGAATATACAGTCAAAGATAAAGACGGAAACGAGGTCACCGTTAAAGCTTTCTCGGAAGTGGCTTTCTCCCTAGAGGGCGGCAACGAGAGTCAAGAGAGAAATCTCAAGATCTCAAAAGGCGAAGAAAGTAATTTTATCTGGGGTGTTTTCTATACACTTATTGAGCAGGTGATTAGCATCCTTAATGTTCCAGAACCCGCTGACCGTGAAACAAGCGATTTTGATCAGCTGGAATATATATTTGTCGATGACCCAGTCAGCTCTCTGGATGAAAATCATTTGATCCAGTTGGCCGTTGATCTCGCACAGCTCATTAAATCGAATGAGTCTGACATTAAATTCATCATCACTACACACAACCCGCTCTTTTATAACGTCTTGCATAACGAACTTAACAGTGACTATGGCCGCTACAAGAAGAAATGGTTTGAGAAGTATCGGATGATGAAATTCGATGACGGCACCTATGAACTGACCCCGCAACCGAACGACTCACCTTTTTCTTATCATCTCTATCTAAAATCTGAACTCGAGAAGGCTATTGCGAGCGGACAGATCAGTAAATATCACTTCAACTTCTTAAGGAATATACTGGAAAAGATGTCCACTTTTCTTGGTTACCAGAAGTGGGGCGACCTATTACCCCAAACCGATGACGGAAAAACTAATCCGTATGAGACTCGGATCATCAACATCTCCAGCCATTCCAAACACGCAGGTGAAGAAGTCACAGAACTCACCCATGACGACAAACGTGTTTTAGAGTATTTAGTTAGGAAAATTAACGAAATGTATAGATTTGATACTGGTGCTAGCTAACCAAGATCAAATCTAAGAAAGGTGTTCTATGTCCACGCATCTAAGCCTAAAAGATCAATCTACTGAGTTTCTGCTGTATACCGCGCCCAATGGAGCCGTCAAAATTGAGGTACTGCTAAGTAATGAGACCCTTTGGTTAACGCAAGAGCGCATTGCCGAGCTGTTCGGAGTTCAGCGTCCCGCCATTAGCAAGCACCTAAAAAACATATTTGAAAGCAACGAGTTACAAGAGGAAGTGGTATGTTCCATTTTGGAACATACCACTGAACATGGCGCCGTAGCGGGCCTTACCCAGACGCAGCAAGTTAGGTACTACAACCTAGATGCAGTGATATCTGTGGGGTACAGGGTAAATTCAGCCCAGGCCACCCAATTTCGTATCTGGGCGACTGCCTTGATCAAGGAGTACATCATCAAGGGCTTTGCCATGGATGATGAGCGGCTGAAAAATGGCCGCTTTTTTGGCAAAGACTATTTCCATGAGCTGCTGGAGCGGGTACGATCCATTCGCGCCAGTGAGCGACGAATTTATCAGCAGATCACGGATATTTTTTCCGAGTGCAGCATTGATTACGACCCAAGATCTGAAACTACCCGTTTGTTTTATGCCAACGTGCAAGACAAGTTTCACTTTGCTATTACAGGTCATACTGCGGCCGAAATTATCTCGATGACGGTTGATGCTCAAAAACCTTTGATGGGGATGAGCACGTACAAAAACGCTCCGGATGGCCGTGTACTTAAGTCAGATGCCATTGTGGCAAAAAATTACTTGAACGAAACGGACATCAAGAAACTAGAACGTGCCGTAAGCGCATTCTTTGACTACATTGAAGGAATCATTGAGCGGCGCAACACTTTCACCATGGAAAGCTTTGCTGAAAGCGTGGACAAGTTCCTTGAATTCAACGAGTACAGAGTGCTAGAAGGCTTCGGCAACGTGCGGAGAGACGTTGCCGAGAGAAAAGCTATTGCCGAATACGAAAAGTTCAACAAACAGCAGCGGATTGAATCTGATTTTGATCGTGAAGTGAAAAAGCTTCTGAAAAAAAAGGCTGCTGAATAATGAGCGACTACAAACCCATTGCTGAATCGAACAACTTCATTGTTTTAGATAAGTACATCAAAGCGAACCAGGCCAATGACAGCTACCAAAGCGAATACGATTTAGAACGAGAATTCATTGAAGACTTGCAAAATCAGGGCTACGAGTTTTCCCGCGACATAAAAACACCGGAAAACCTACTGAGCAATGTGCGCCATCAGCTACAAACGCTTAACGATGTGCAGTTTTCCGAAGGAGAGTGGCAGCGTTTTGTTGAGACATTCTTAGACAAACCTAGCGACAGCATCGTAGACAAAACCCGAAAAATTCATGATGACCATATTCACGATTTTGTTTTCGACGACGGGCACATCCAAAACATTTACTTAATAGACAAAAAGAACATTGCCCGAAATAAGTTGCAGGTAATCAAGCAATTCGAACAAGTGGGCACTCATGCCAATCGTTACGATGTCACGATTTTAGTTAACGGCCTGCCCTTGGTGCAGGTAGAATTAAAAAAGCGTGGCATAGCGATTCGCGAGGCATTCAATCAGGTTCATCGCTATAGCAAAGAGAGCTTTAATAGCGATCACTCTCTGTTCAAGTATTTGCAGTTATTTGTAATCTCCAATGGTACCGATAGCCGTTATTTTGCGAATACAACGCAGCGCAACAAGAATAGCTTCGACTTCACCATGAACTGGGCGAAGGCAGATAACAGTCTGATTAAAGATCTAAAGGACTTCACAGCCACATTCTTTCAGAAGCACACTCTGCTCCATGTGCTCCTGCAATACTCTGTTTTTGACGTCAGTAATACGTTGCTAGTAATGCGTCCTTATCAGATTGCCGCGACAGAGCGCATTTTGTGGAAAATCAAGAGCGCCTTTCATACCAAGAACTGGAGTACTGCAGAGAGCGGCGGTTTCATCTGGCACACCACAGGTTCGGGCAAAACTTTAACCAGCTTCAAAGCGGCGCGATTGGCGACCGAATTAGAGTTCATCGATAAGGTATTTTTTGTGGTGGACCGCAAAGATCTGGATTACCAGACGATGAAAGAGTATCAACGATTTTCGCCAGATAGTGTGAACGGTTCTGACAGCACCGCTGGTCT
>JBDLTI010000030.1:0-22689 GCA_039805865.1 Pseudomonadota bacterium
CGTATTGAGTCTGGCAGCTGCTTTGAAATCAATATGAGATTCGATCAGCCCTTTGAAATCCGTGTAATTTGTCCGGGGCAAGAGATAGCCCATCACATTTTGTAGCATCTGATTAAACTGTGACGATGGGCTGCTTTCCAACTTGGGTAAATAACCAGCACCGGAAGCACGCAACATCTGGGTAGCGATCATATCGACCAACTGCTCCATCGGCTCGGAGGCTTTCAGCTCATTCCAGAAGTCAGCGATACGCTGATCAACCGGTGTTTTATCACCGGCCGCATTCTGCAACAGACCATACCAGGCCAGTGCCGCATTCAACGCCCCACCCGAGGTACCCGTCAACGCAAGAATGTCGTGTTTATTTTGCACGCCAGCTGCAAAGAGGCCTTGTAGAACACCAGCGGTAAATGCCGTCTGGCTGCCACCGCCCTGACAGGCAATTGCAATTTTTTTACGCGTCATAGATCAATTCAATATTTATTTAAGAGTGCACGCCGTTTGCATAATCTTTGCATCCAGCGAGTTCTTTTCCGGGGAGATCATAGGGGCTTCGGTAACGGTTGGGTTGTAGCTGTAAACCACCTTGCCCGACCCATCCATAAGTGACACACCCGTTAGTGCTTGTGTCTTGGCTTTGCAGTCTGCCAGGAAGGTGTTGGTGGCTTTGGTGTATTCCGAGCCGTTCGGTGCTTTCATTTTGCTGGTGTAAACCGTCTGGACGCTAAAAGCCGTTTTGCCATTGGATTGCACCAGGCTGTCGCTATCGAGTGCGTAACTCGCATTTTGTTCCACCGTAATGGCGCGAAGTGTTTCAGCGTGAGCAACGCCGGTTGCGGAAACCAGCAATGCAACGATGGCGATTGATGTCGATTTTTTCATGGTGATTTCCTTTTAAGTCAGGCGCGCAATAAACGCTTCATCAGTAGCGTGGGGAATTCCTGGCGGTGACCCGCCACGATATAAACATACGTATCAGTACCGATTCGACGATATACCAGTTTGTGGTGGGACGTATAAACGTTTCTGTAATCAAGTATGCCAACTGTCGCAAGTTCTGAAACCGTATGGCCCACTAAGAATCCACCGTCAACCTGAACCAGCTTTGAAAAGATTTCGTCTTCAGCTGTGATCCAATCCGCTTCGCTCCACTGATCAAGCATGTACTCCTGCAACGCAAGCAGATCTGCCTGCGCATCAGGCAAAATAATGATCGACATTATTTACGGCTTTGACGAGCGGCCAATAGCTGCGTTCTGGATTCTTCAACCGACAAACCCTGGCCTTGCTGACGATGCTTTTCACCCATCGCAACAATTTTGAGGGCGGCGATCAGCGCTTCTTTCTCCTGATACTCTTTGATACCTTGAATCACCATGCTGGCCTCACCGTTCTGGGTCACAACAAACGGCTGACCGTTCAATGCCAATTCCTCGGCTACTTGAGCCGCATGGCTTTTGAGGTAGGAGATTGATTTGATATTGGTGACTGTCTGCATGGCTCACTCCCGAATCGATTGACTGAATTTAGACCCGAATTAAGTCAAAGTCAAGACTGTAATCTGAGGCGTTTCACAGAACGACCATTAAAAAACCCGCCAGTCTTGCGAGCGGCGGGTTCTTCTTATGGCTAGATCAACTTAAACGTTGACGGTATCTGCCACGTCCTTGAACTCTTTGATCTGATCAAAGTTCATGTAGCGGTAGATCGAGTCAGCGTTCTTGCTGATGACGCCCTGGTGCTCCATGTACTCAGCCGGGGTCGGAATCTTACCCAGCAGTGCACAAACGGAAGCCAGTTCGGCCGAACCCAGATACACGCGGGTGTCGATACCCAGACGGTTCGGGAAGTTACGGGTCGAGGTCGACATGGCGGTTGAACCCTTGCGGATCTGTGCCTGGTTACCCATACACAGCGAACAGCCCGGCATTTCCATGCGGGCACCGGTGCGACCCAGAACGCCGTAGTGGCCTTCTTCGGTCAGCACGTGCTGATCCATCTTGGTTGGCGGTGCGATCCACAGGCGAACAGGGATATCGCTCTTGCCTTCAAGCAGCTTGGAAGCAGCACGGAAGTGACCGATATTGGTCATACACGAACCGACGAATACTTCGTCGATCTTGTCGCCAGCAACTTCAGACAGCAGCTTCACATCATCCGGGTCGTTCGGGCAGGCCACGATCGGTTCTTTGATCTGGTCCATGTCGATTTCGATCACGGCGGCGTATTCTGCATCGGCATCGCCCTTCAGCAGCTTAGGATCGGCGATCCAGGCTTCCATAGCTTTAATACGACGCTCCAGCGTACGCTTGTCCTGGTAACCATTGGCGATCATCCACTTCATCAGCGTGATGTTCGAGGTCAGGTATTCAGCGATTGGCTCTGGATTCAGTTGAACGGCACAGGCAGCCGCCGAACGCTCGGCAGCAGCATCAGACAGTTCAAACGCTTGTTCAACCTTAAGATCTGGCAGACCTTCGATTTCAAGGATGCGGCCAGAGAACACGTTCTTCTTGCCCTTCTTCTCAACCGTCAGCAGACCTTGCTTGATGGCGGCCAGCGGAATGGCATTGACCATGTCACGCAGGGTAATGCCAGGCTGCAGCTTGCCCTTGAAGCGAACCAGTACCGATTCCGGCATATCCAGTGGCATAACGCCTGTAGCAGCGGCAAAGGCAACCAAGCCAGAACCGGCCGGGAACGAAATACCAATCGGGAAACGGGTGTGCGAGTCACCACCGGTACCTACGGTATCCGGCAGCAGCAGGCGGTTCAGCCATGAGTGGATGACGCCGTCACCCGGACGCAGCGCAACGCCGCCACGGGTTTCGATGAAGGTTGGCAGTTCGTGGTGCATCTTCACGTCCACAGGCTTTGGATAAGCCGCGGTGTGACAGAACGATTGCATGACCATATCAGCCGAGAAGCCCAGACAAGCCAGATCCTTCAGCTCATCACGCGTCATTGGGCCGGTGGTATCTTGTGAACCCACGGTGGTCATCTTCGGCTCACAGTAAGTGCCCGGACGGATGCCCTTGCCTTCTGGCAGACCACAGGCGCGGCCAACCATCTTCTGGGCCAGCGAGAAGCCCTTGCCTGAATCAGCAGGGTCTTGTGGCAGACGGAACAGAGTCGATGGTGGCAGACCCAGTGCTTCACGCGCCTTGGTCGTCAGCCCGCGACCGATGATCAGCGGAATACGACCGCCAGCACGGACTTCGTCCAGAATCACTGGTGTCTTAAGTTGCGACTCGGCAATGACCTGGCCGTTCTTGAGTGCAGTGACCTTTGCAGTTGCTTGATCAACCTTCAACTCGATCTCGTCGCCCATGTCCATTTGACCGGCATCGATTTCGATGGGCAGTGCGCCAGCATCTTCCATGGTGTTAAAGAAGATCGGCGCGATCTTCGAACCCAGACAGACGCCACCGAAACGCTTGTTCGGCACGAAAGGAATGTCTTCACCGGTAAACCACAGCACTGAGTTGGTGGCTGATTTACGCGACGAACCTGTACCGACCACATCACCAACGTAGGCAATCTGGTTGCCCTTCTTGGCCAGCGCTTCGAGTTGTTTGATCGGGCCGCGCGAACCTGGCTCATCCGCATCTATACCCGGACGTGGGTTCTTCAGCATGGCCAGAGCGTGCAGTGGAATATCCGGACGCGACCAGGCATCTGGTGCTGGCGACAGATCATCGGTATTGGTTTCGCCGGTAACCTTGAGTACAGTCAGCTTTTGCGAAGCAGGCACTTCAGGACGCGAGGTGAACCACTCGCCATCAGCCCACGATTGCAGAACGCCCTTGGCGTTGGCATTGCCCTTGTCGGCCAGTTCTTTCACGTCGTGGAAGAAATCGAATACCAGCAATGTCTTCTTGAGGCCTTCAGCAGCAGCAGCGCCACATTCGGCATCGCCCAGCACATCAATCAGTGGCTTAACGTTGTAACCACCGAGCATGGTGCCCAACAGTTCGGTAGCACGCACACGCGAGATCAGCGCGCACTTCACTTCACCCTTGGCAACAGCCGCCAGGAAACCAGCCTTGACGCGTGCTGCATCATCCACACCGGCAGGTACACGGTAGGTGATCAGCTCAACCAGGAAATCTTCTTCACCTTTAGGTGGATTCTTCAGCAGTTCGACCAGGTCTGCGGTCTGCTGGGCATTCAGCGGCAGCGGGGGAATCCCCAGGGCGGCGCGCTCGGCAACATGGCTCCGGTAAGCTTCTAACACGGCGGTTTCCTTTCAAAAAACGGAGGAACGACAATTTGAGGCAAATTATCGGGAAATAACTGCGTAAACCGAATTTGTAACACAAGCCGAAGCCATAAGCGAGAGGGAAATTGGAGAAATTGGCAAACTCTTATAAAAGAGTTGAAAACTGCCTAAAAATGGGGCAACACACCAACAACACCAAAGGGTTGCCCTGGACAGAACTTTAGGTTAGAGTGACCCTCATGCAAAAGGTGAAAACCCCTCGCAAAGCGACTCTAGGTGCTGGCGCATGCCGCATGACGCGTAAAGTTCTGGTGCAGGCCATTACGGCTGTCACTATTACTAGTGCGCTGGTTCCGGTGTCTACGGCCGTTCGTGCCGATGAACTGGAAAAGCCGGGTCTGCTGCAGCGATACACCGTGAACATCCAAGATCTAGTGATTAAAGGTCTGGAGTTCGTAGGTGTCCCTTATCGTCGTGGCGGTAATACAGTGGAGTCCGGTCTGGACTGCAGCGGTTTTACGCGCCTCGTGTTCCTGGATTCGAATGGCATCGACCTGCCCCGCACTGCCGCTGAACAAGCGCACGTGGGTACGCAAGTCAGCGCCGATGAGCTAAAGCCGGGTGATCTGGTGTTCTTTAACACCATGCGTCGCGCCTATTCGCATGTAGGAATTTACCTGGGTAATAACCAGTTTGTGCATGCCCCAAAGCCCGGCGCCGAGATTCGCGTTGAAAACATGCAGCAATCTTACTGGGTCAACAAATACAACGGCGCCCGCCGTCTGGATGGCGTAACCGCAGCCCCAAGCAAAGCGCTCTCGTTCTAAACGATTGCCCTACACCCCGAAAGCGCCGCACCTGCGGCGTTTTTTATTTCCGGCATTTTGGTTAAGCTAGCACCATGTCGAACATTCACGAAGCCGGCCTACCCGACGCGCTGCTCCAGTTTTACACCACTGCGCCCTACCCGTGCAGCTATCTGGCCGATCGTCAGGCACGATCTCAGGTGGCCATTCCGCCAGAACAAATTGATGGTGTTGTTTACAGCACCCTGATACAACGAGGCTTCCGTCGTAGTGGGCAATACACCTATCGGCCTCGCTGCGATGGTTGTGCCCGCTGTGTGCCAGTTCGTGTGCGCGCCCTGGATTTTGTTCCAGATCGAACCCAGCGCAAACTCGTTAATCGCATGAATAAGCCAGGTTATATGCAGGTGCGCGAATGCCCGCTTGAATTTTGTGACGAACACTACGCGCTGTACCGCGCTTACCAGCAGCATCGTCACCCTAAAGGCGGCATGGATGAGGACGATGCTGACCAATACACCCAGTTCTTACTGAGCAGCGGTGTTGATACACGTTTAATCGAATTCCGTATTGAAGGCCGCCTGGTCATGCTGAGCGTGATGGATGTGCTGCCCGACGGGCTCTCTGCCGTCTACACCTTCTACGACCCGAGCGATGCCAAGGCCAGCTACGGCACTTACGCCGTGCTCTGGCAAATCATTCAATGCCAGTACAACAACCTGCCCTATCTCTACCTCGGTTACTGGATCGCCGAGAGTGAAAAAATGGCCTATAAATCCCGCTACCAACCGATGGACATGCTGGACGATGGCCGCTGGATTAAAATGCCAGCTTGATTGCAAAGAACCCCAATATGAACGCCTATTCCTTTTTACGCCCGCTCCTTTTTAGCCTCGCACCGGAAACCGCACACAACCTCAGCCTTAACGGCCTAGACCACGCTTCCAAATTGGGGCTACTGCGTCAGACACTGCCCGCTGATCCGGTTACAGTGATGGGCATCCAATTCCCTAATCGTGTGGGGTTGGCGGCTGGCCTTGATAAAGATGGCGCCCATATTGATGGCCTGGCCACCATGGGTTTTGGTTTTATCGAAATCGGTACGGTGACACCCAAGCCACAACCGGGCAATCCGCAGCCACGTCTTTTCCGCCTACCGGCCCATGGTGCGCTGATTAACCGCTTCGGCTTTAACAATCAGGGCGTTGATAACCTGGTCAACAATGTCAAAGCCAGCCAGTTTGTGAAGAATGGCGGCATCATCGGCATCAACATTGGCAAGAACGCGAGCACGCCGATTGATCGTGCCAATGACGATTATCTGATCGCGCTGGATGCGGCCTATGCCCATGGGCACTACGTCACCATTAATATCTCTAGCCCGAACACCCAGAATCTGCGCTCCCTGCAACAGGACGATGCGCTGGAAGCCCTACTGGCTGGCCTGAAAGACCGTCAGCAACGCCTGGCTGATCAACACGGCAAGTACGTACCGTTGGCACTGAAAATTGCACCGGATCTGGATGACCTACAGATCGATGCCATTGCCGCCGCTGTTCGCCGCCACCGCTTCGACGCGGTAATTGCGACGAATACCACGCTAGAACGTGCCGCCGTAATGGGCGATCCGAACGCTGGCGAAACCGGTGGCCTCTCAGGCAAACCGGTCTTTGAAAAATCCAACGCCGTATTAGCCGAGCTACGTAACAAACTGGCAGGAGAACTCCCACTTATCGGTGTGGGCGGCATTGCCTCGGGTGAGGACGCCGTTACCAAGCGGGATGCCGGTGCAGACCTGGTTCAGATTTACACGGGTCTGATTTACCAAGGTCCGCAGCTGATCAAAGACGTGGGTGACGCACTCGCCCGCTATACCCGCCAAAATCACCGCCCAAACGTTTAAAAACAGGGTGTATGCCAAAAGACCGTAGTTAAGCTGCGGTCTTTTGTGCATTAATGCATATACTTATAGCGAATGCGTGTTGCGCCACACCAACGTGGGGCGGATAATGCTGTCAAATGACTGAATATCTCTTTATTCTGGTTGGTGCAGTGCTGGTCAACAATGTGGTGCTGGTTCGAATTCTCGGCCTGTGCCCGTTTATGGGCGTCTCCAAAAAATTAGCCACAGCCTACGGCATGGGCGCGGCAACGACATTCGTGCTGACCATGGGCACGGGTGCTAGCTACATCATTGATCACTACCTGCTTATTCCCTTCGACCTGGAATATCTGCGCACCATTTCGTTTATCGTCACAATTGCCGCCCTAGTGCAATTGACGGAACTTGTTATTCAAAAAACCAGCCCGATGCTTCATCAGGTACTGGGCATTTATCTACCGCTCATTACGACCAACTGCGCCGTCTTGGGTGTGCCGCTCATTAACGTGAGTCAGGACAATGGCTTTCTTGCCTCGCTGGTGTTTGGTGCTGGTAGCTCCATTGGTTTCTCGTTAGCACTAATTCTGTTTGCAGGCGTACGAGAGCGGGTTGAAGCGGCCGATGTGCCCCTTTATTTCCGCGGTGTTGCCATCGCTATGGTCACGGCGGGTCTTATGAGCTTGGCCTTCATGGGCTTTGCCGGCCTGGACCGCTACTAATCGCCATGGATAACATTCTCTACGCAATTGCTGTCATGGCGTTGGGTGGCGTCGTTCTTGGCGCCCTACTCGGCTATGCGTCGACCCGCTTTAAGGTAGAGGGCGATCCGCTGGTCGATAAGATCGATAGCATTCTGCCGCAAACGCAATGTGGTCAGTGTGGCTTTCCCGGTTGCCGCCCTTACGCCGAAGCCATTGCCAAAGACGAAGCAGATATCAACCAGTGCCCGCCCGGTGGCGACGAGAACATTCACAAGCTGGCTGAACTGTTGGGTAAAGAATATAAGCCCCTTTCAGAAGAGCACGGCATAGAAAAACCCAAACAGGTTGCCTACATCGATGAGAGCACCTGCATCGGTTGCACGCTGTGCATCCAGGCTTGCCCGGTGGATGCGATTGTGGGCGCCGCTAAACAAATGCATACCATCGTGGCTGATCTGTGCACGGGTTGCGAACTCTGTATTCCACCTTGCCCAGTCGAATGCATCACCATGGAAACCGTGGGTGAAACACTCGACACCTGGAAATGGAAGAAACCCGGCACGCGCCGTGTGATTCCGATTTTGCCAGTGACCACTACGGCGCAGGCTGCCTGATATGAAGCTCTTTTCTTTCAAAGGCGGCGTTAAGCCTGATCCGAACAAGACCCAATCAACGGCGCTACCTATCTCACAAGCACCGCTGGTTGCGCGTTACGTTGTGCCGCTGCACCAGAGTGTTGGTGGCACACCCCGCCCAATCGTTCAAGTAGGCGACCATGTGCTCAAAGGCCAACGCATTGGCGATGCCGATGGTTGGGTATCGGCTGCGGTTCACGCGCCAACTTCCGGTACCGTGGTTGAAATCGGCCCACACATCATTCCGCATCCATCTGGCTTACCCACTGATTGCGTGATCATCGAAGCAGATGGTAACGACACCTGGATTGAGCGCGTGCCATTTGCACTAGAAAGCGCACAACCAGAATCTGTGCGCGAATATCTACGCGACATGGGTATCGTTGGCATGGGTGGCGCTGTCTTCCCGAGCCACGTGAAGCTGTCGGTCCCCAAAGGCAAAGCCATTGAACAACTGATCATCAATGGTGCCGAATGCGAGCCCTTCATCACTTGTGATGACCGACTCATGCGGGAACAAGCGGACGAAGTGATTCAAGGCAGTGCGCTGTTTGGACGCTTAGTGAATGCAGCCCGTGTACTCATCGGCGTTGAAGATAACAAGCCAGAAGCAATTGCCGCACTCAAGGCAGCTCAGCTAACATTAGGCGCACCCGTTGAGGTTGTAACGGTACCCACCATTTACCCAACTGGTGGGGCCAAAGAACTCATTCGCGTGCTCACCGGTAAAGAAGTTCCAGGCAGCAAACGCTCAACCGATTTCGGTGTACAGGTATTCAACGTAGCCACCGTGCAGACGGCCTGGCGTGCTATTACGCTAGGGGAACCCCTCATTTCACGGGTGGTCACTATTAGCGGCGCAGTAGGCGAATCACGCAACTGGCAAGTACCTATCGGCATGACGATCGCCGATCTAGTTACCCTTGCCCAGCCGAAACCGGATGCAGATGGGGTGATCATGGGCGGCCCAATGATGGGCTTTAGAGTAACAACGAACGACGCACCCGTCATCAAGGCAACCAATAGCCTGATTGTGACTGCACCCGGTCTGTTTCCACCCAAGCCACAAGAGCTGCCCTGCATCCGCTGCGGTAGTTGCGCCACCGCCTGCCCACAGGAACTGCAACCCTTTGAGCTTTACTGGTGGTCGCGCGCCAGCAAATTCGAACAGCTTGAAAAATACAAACTCTTTGACTGCATCGAGTGTGGCTGCTGCGATTACGTCTGCCCGAGCCACATTCCGCTGGTGAATTACTTCCGCTTTGCTAAAAGCGAGATCCAGGCCGAGCAGCGGGAGAAACACACTGCGGATGCCGCACGTGATCGCTTCGAATTCCGAGAAGCACGCGCCGAACGGGAAAAGCAGGAAAAAGCTGAACGACTCGCCAAAGCCAATGCCGCACGCAAAGCCGCTGAGGCCGCTGCTGCTGCAGAGACCCCCGCCACAGAAAACTTGGCAGAGGCTGCACCCGATTTGTCCAGTCACCCGCACCAGGCCTCAACCCCTATTGCCGTTGATAACCATCCGGTACTTGATGCCAGCGCTAAACAGGCAGCCATTGCCGCAGCGGTGGAACGTGCCCGTATTAAACGTGAACAGCATGGCGCCAAGTCTGGCAGCGATGCTTCCTGAATTTTATAAAGAGCCCAGACCGTGTCTTTTGAAACACCCAATGTGCTGACGCAATCACCTTACCTGGTACAACCGGTGAGCGTGACTAAAATCATGCTCAAGGTACTGCTGGCACTGGTACCTGGCATTGCCATTTATGCCTGGCTTTTCGGGCCCGGCATTCTTGTGCAACTTGCTTTGGCAACCATGACCGCTGTTATTGCCGAAGCCGCTTTTTTACGTTTACGTCAGCGCCCGATCGCACCCGCCATTAGCGATCTCTCGGCCGTTGTGACTGCCTGGTTGATCGCACTGTCCTTTCCACCCATGGCACCGTGGTGGCTGATTGTTGTCGGTACGCTCTTTGCCATTGTTGTGGCGAAGCATCTGTATGGCGGGCTGGGTCAAAACCCGTTCAACCCGGCCATGGTGGCTTATGCCTTATGCATTGTGTCGTTCCCTTCGTTGATGTCGCAGTGGCCGCATACACTTGCCAATGGTGGCTTGCCGCCACTAGATCAGATTACGGCTATTTTCTTCCCGCAACAGGTTGATGCATGGGCAGGTGCTACGCCACTGGACCACCTCAAGACCACGTTGCGGTTAGCCACGGGCAACGATACGCTCACCGTACAGAACATTCTGAAAGACCACACCGTATACGGCGTTGGCGGCGGCAATGGTTGGGAATGGGTCACCCTGGCCTGGTTAGTTGGCGGTCTCTGGCTCATTCAACAGAAGGTCATTAGCTGGCATATTCCCACTGGGCTTATTGCCGGCATTGGGACGCTCGCGCTAATCGCCTGGTCAATCGATCCGGCCCATTATGCCAACCCGATATTTCATATCCTGGGCGGAGCCACATTACTTGGCGCATTCTTTATTGCCACAGACCCAGTGAGCGGTGCAACAACCCCCAAGGGAAAAATAATCTTTGCCGTTGCCATTGGTGCGCTGGCTTACCTGATTCGTGTATTTGGCGCGTTCCCCGATGGCATTGCGTTTGCTGTACTCATTCTTAATATGTGTGTGCCACTCATCGATATGTACACTCAGCCAGCGATCTTTGGTGAAAAATCCAAAGGAGCCAAGTCGTGAGCACACCCGCAGAAAAACACGCATTGCGCGTCTCGGGAGAAACGTCATTAACGCTGGTAGCGTTCATCGTCTTTTTTACCGCCCTACTCGCCTGGGTGTATCTGTTCTCGCAGCCGGTCATTGAACAATCAACGCGCAATGAAAAGCTGGTGGTGCTCAACCAGATCCTGCCAGCCAATCTATACAACAACGATCCATTAGCCGATAGCCTCACCCTACCTCCAGAACCGCAACTGGGTACAAAAACCGCGAGCACGGTTTACCGTGCTCGCAACAATGGTAAAGATTCTGCACTGGTCATGGATGTTATTGCACCTGATGGTTACAGCGGCCCCATCAAGCTACTGGTAGCCTTTAGTGCCAATGGTCAGGTACTGGGCGTGCGTGCCGTCGAACACAAAGAAACCCCGGGGCTTGGTGACTACATTGACCCACGCAAAGACAAGAACAAAACATCCCCATGGATCGACCAGTTTAATAATGTGCCGCTCAGCCTGAGCAATAAAGATTGGCACGTTAAAAAGGATGGCGGTGACTTTGATGCTTATGCTGGTGCAACCGTCACACCCCGTGCCGTTGTGAAAGCCGTGCACCGTGCACAGGAATTTGTGATGGATAACCGCAAAGTCTTATTCACCCGTTCAACCACTCAGAATAGTGCTAACCCGTAGGTTGGTTAACAGATAATCCAGGACACGATCATGTGGATCACCCGCACTGAATTTGTAGACATTGCACATAAGGGCATCTGGAAGCAGAACACCAGCCTGGTGCAAATTCTGGGTCTGTGCCCGCTGCTTGCCGTGACCACGAATCTGGTTAATGGGGTCATGCTCTCGTTGGCAACGCTCCTGGTAATGTCGCTTTCTAATCTGGCTGTTTCCAGCTTGCGTCATTTCATCCCCTACGAAATCCGCATCCCGGTGTTTATTCTGATTGCGGCCGCACTCGTAACCGTCGTTGATCTGGCTATGAATGCCTACCTGCATGGGCTCTATGTCGTGCTTGGTATCTTTATCCCACTGATCATCACCAACTGCATTGTGCTTGCGCGCATTGAAGCCTTTGCCGCTAAAAACCGTCCGGCACCCGCCATGATGGATGGCGCCATGATGGGGGTCGGCATGCTCTGGACGCTGGCTTTAATTGGCGCCATGCGCGAGCTCATTGGTGGTGGCACCTTGTTTTCTGGTATTGATCTGGTCATACCTGGCGCCCAGGCGCTACAGCTACTACCCGCAGACTACCCGGGCCTACTGATGGCGGTATTGCCTCCAGGTGCATTTATCATCCTGGGCTGCATCATCGCCAGCAAAAACTGGATTGATGCGCGGAGTGCAACACGCCAACTAACACAGGCCGCCCCGGTAAGCGCAGGCGGTTGCCATTAAGGCAATACGCCATGACTCTGGCAAATCGCGTCGAATTTTTCCGGCGTCTACAGGCTGCCAACCCGCATCCGACCACAGAGCTTGAATACAGCTCAACTTTCCAGTTACTGATTGCCGTGATTCTGTCGGCGCAAGCCACGGACAAAGGCGTTAACCTTGCAACACGCCAGCTCTTTATCGATGCCCCGGATGCTGCCACTATGGGCGCGCTCGAAGTAGCCGGACTGGTACCCTACGTTAAAACGATTGGCCTGTACCCGACCAAAGCAAAGAACGTCATTGCCACCTGCAAAATCCTCTGTGAACTCTATGGTGGCGAGGTGCCGGAAAATCGCGCCGCGCTCGAGGCCTTGCCCGGCGTTGGCCGCAAAACCGCCAACGTAGTGCTGAACACCGCTTTCGGTCACCCGACCATGGCCGTAGACACGCATATCTTCCGTGTCTCTAACCGTACCGGTCTGGCTCCAGGAAAAACACCGCTGGCCGTAGAACAGAAGCTGCTAAAGAATGTACCCAAAGAGTTTCTACTAGATGCGCACCATTGGCTGATTCTGCTCGGCCGCTATATTTGCAAAGCCCGCAAACCTGAATGTGAAATCTGCCCGGTGATCGACCTGTGCCGTGCACCCGAGGCCAAAGCAGCACGTACACTAATCAACCCGCATCAATAACCATCGCCCGAACAACCCATGATTTTCACCCCGACCAAAGACCAGGTACGCCAATTCTTCTGCGAATCACGTCGTAAGCAGCGCGAGAACCTGCCGCTGGATGGCGCTGAAATCATCGCGGCTGATGTGATTGCAATGCACCCGGAGTACCACGCGTTACTCGACGATCCGGAAGCCGCCATCGCAGGCGAATGGACACCAGAACAAGGGACCATGAACCCGATTCTGCATCTGTCGCTACACATGGCATTGTTCGAACAGATCTCGGTAGACTCTCCCCCCGGTGTGCGGATCATCTTCGAACAACAGGCCTCAAAACTCGGTGATGCCCATGAAGCGCTGCACCGTCTGCTTGAGTGCCTGGGTGAAACGGTGTGGCATGCGCAACAACCCGGTGGCATCTTTGATACCGAGGCCTACCTGGAGCGCTTACGGAAGCTTTAATAAAAAACGGCCCGCCTGAGCGAGCCGTTTTACTGTAACCGGTAAAACCGATTACATGTGGATACCGCCATTCAGCGAGAAGTCCGCACCGGTAGAGAAGCTACCATCCGGACCGGCCAGCCACGAAACGATCGAAGCGATTTCTTCCGGGGTTCCCAAACGCTTTACAGGAACGCCAGAAATGATCTTTTCCAGCACATCTTCACGAATGGCTTTGACCATGTCGGTACCGATGTAGCCAGGCGATACGGTGTTCACCGTCACACCCTTGCTGGCCACTTCCTGCGCCAACGCCATGGTGAAACCATGCATACCGGCCTTGGCAGTCGAATAGTTCACTTGCCCCATCTGGCCTTTCTGACCATTCACCGATGAGATGTTGATGATGCGACCCCAGGTGCGATCGATCATGCCATCAACCACTTGCTTGGTAACGTTAAACATCGAGTTCAGATTGGTATCAATCACAGCGTCCCATGCCTCACGCGTCATCTTGCGGAACATACCGTCACGTGTGATACCGGCGTTATTGACCAGCACATCGATCTCGCCAACTTCTTTCTTAACCTTTTCGAAAGCAGCCACGGTGCTGTCCCAATCAGCCACGTTACCTTCGGAGGCAATGAAGTCATAACCCAGCGCCTTCTGCTCAGCCAGCCACTTGTCTTTGCGCGGCGAATTCGGGCCACAACCAGCAACCACGGTAAAGCCATCTTTGGCGAGGCGCTGACAAATTGAGGTTCCGATACCACCCATACCACCCGTTACATAGGCTACGCGCTTGCTCATACTTCTGTCTCCCAGTTTGTTCTTATGGCGCCATAATTATGAAGCCTTGTTTTGCATCCTGTAACAAATCCACGTATTTGTAAATACGCATGGCACAACTTTCCTCGCAAAAACTTTCAATTAGCTGACAAACGACTTGGGGGAGGCCTTCCTGTACGATAGATCCATGCGATTTGCCCTTTCCCCAGTGACGACCATCGTGATTGCCCAGCTTTTCGGTACATCACTCTGGTTTTCTGCCAACAGCGCGGCTGGCAGTCTGATGCAGAACTGGGGAATCACCGAAGCCGATATCGGCTGGCTGACCAATGCCGTTCAGCTCGGTTTTATTGTTGGCACACTCACTTTTTCTCTGACCGGGCTGGCTGACCGATTTGAGGCCAACCGGATCTTTACCGTCTTTGCCATTTTGGGCGCTATTGCCAACGGCCTGTTCGCTATCGCGGCCGACGGTCTGGCAAGTGCCCTTCCCCTACGTTTCGCTGTAGGGTTCTGCCTGGCAGGCGTTTACCCCATGGGCATGAAACTGATTGTAAGCTGGGCACCCGAACGCGCTGGTGATGCCCTGGCGCAACTGTTGGGGATGCTCACACTCGGCACCGCACTGCCTCATGGTATTCGTTATATGGGTGCCGATTGGCCCTGGCAAATACCAGTTCTGACCTCATCGGCATTATCGGTAATCGCCGCCTTCATGATCTTCGCACTGGGTGATGGTCCGCATCTCAAACGTCGCATTGGGGCATCGAAGATCAACCTTGGACATGTGCTCACCGCATTTAAGATTACACAGTATCGCGCGTCGGCTTTAGGCTATTTTGGCCACATGTGGGAGGTCTATGCTTTCTGGACACTCATACCGGCACTGATCATCGCCAGCGGGTTAGCGCAACCTGATACGCCCACACTTTCGGGCTTAGCCTTTCTTGTTCTGGGTATAGGCACCTTGAGCTGCATACTGGGCGGCAAACTGAGTCAACGCATCGGTAGCGCACGCGTTGCGGCCATCGCCCTTGTCGGATCGGCCAGCAGTTGCGCCCTCTTTCCCCTGATTCCACTGGACGAAGCCGGGTGGCTCTTAGCCATTCTATTTCTCTGGGGCGCCACAGTCGTTGCCGATTCACCACAATTTTCTGCCTTATCGGCCAAGGCTTGTCCGCCGGACATTGTCGGCAGCGCTCTGGCGCTACAAACCGCCATCGGTTTCAGCATCGGAATGTTTTCTATTCAACTCGGCACCACCATCGTCGATCAGTTGGGGACCTCGATTGCCTGGCTCCTGTTACCTGGCCCATTGCTTGGGCTCTGGGGGTTGGCACCTCTCTGGTTAAAACCCACCACCCGCTAAATCATGTTCAAAAATTTACGTACGGCACTTTCCGCACCGCATGCCATGACAGTAACACTGGCGGCGGCGGGCATTCTGATGGTGACCATGGGCACCCGCCAATCACTGGGGCTCTTTGTATCGCCTATTAACTCTGCCAGCGACATCGGCATTGTGTCCATTAGTCTGGCCCTGGCGATCGGACAATTTACCTGGGGCCTTGCGCAACCCATTGCCGGCCTTCTGTCTGACCGATACGGCCCAGGTAAGGTGCTGGTCTTTGGGTTACTGCTTCTGGCTTTAGGCAGCGCGATCGCACCCTTCCTGCTTTCCGGCTTTGGGCTCATTGTGAGCCTCGGTTTATGTGTTGCCATCGGTTCGGGTATCGGCGGGTTTTCGGTATTGATTGGTGCTACCGCACAACGTATTCCTGCTGAAGCACGCGGCCCCGCATCTGGGGTTATCAATGCGGGTGGCTCACTCGGCCAGTTTATTGGCGCACCGATTTTTCAGGGACTCATCCAGACCATCGGTTGGGCCGGGTCGCTCTGGGGCATGGCGATTATTTCACTCAGTGCCTTGCCGCTGATTAATCGACTCACCGGTGCTAAAACCATTCACACCCACCCACAGAATTTGTCGCCAGTCGATTCCTTTGGTAAAACCATTTGCGGTGCAGTCGCCAACCCCAACTACTTTCTATTGAACCTCGGCTTTTTTACCTGTGGTTTTCATATTGCGTTTCTAGTGACCCATCTCCCGGGTGAAGTCAGCCTCTGTGGTTTACCTGCGTCTGTGGCCAGCGGTGCGCTTGCCATTATTGGCCTGAGCAATATCTTCGGTAGCCTGTACGCAGGCCAGTGCGTCGCCCGTTATCGGAGTAAATATATCCTTGCAGCCATGTATGGTAGTCGCGCGCTTCTGATCCTTGCTTATCTACTCTTGCCCAAAACAGAGCTCACTTATTACGTCTTCGCTGCGGGGCTTGGGTTTACCTGGTTGGCTACTGTGCCACCAACTGCCGCTATTGTGGGGAAGTTATTCGGTTTACGTTATCTGGCAACGCTGTTTGGCATTTCCATGCTCTCGCATCAGGTCGGCGCATTTTTTGGTGCTTATCTAGGGGGCTTAGCAATGGCAGAATTCGGTAATCTGGATGCCATGTGGTACGCCGATATGGCACTGGCCGGATTTGCCGCACTGGTGAATCTGCCAATCCGTGAAGCTCGGCTACAATCCTGAGGGTATGGATAATCTAGCTCTCACTGCCTCACTGACTTTTGCCGGACTCATTATCGGTCTGAGCATCAGCATTGCTGTCGCCACACTTTTAAGAGGTGTCTGCGAAGCAATACAAACCGGGAGCGCACAGCGCAAAGTGGGTCTGATCATGGCAATGGTCTACCTACCGCTATTCACATTTCTGATGCGCAATATGACGGAAGTGATGCCGATGATCATCGGCATTCTGATCAGCAGCTGCCTCATTACCATTGCCGTTCTGATCAGGAATGTGCGGGCAACAAAAAGCCCGCTGTCGTTTCCGAAGGCGGGCTAATCGTTTTGCATCAGGATTAGGTGGTGGGTCGTGACGGGCTCGAACCGCCGACATTCTGCGTGTAAGGCAGACGCTCTACCAACTGAGCTAACGACCCTTCCTGAAGCAGGCGATATTTTAACAGATTATGTACGATCTTGCAGCTGATGAATATTAGCCCGGTTTAAAGCCGTTTCCAGCTCGTTAATCCGTTCCAGCAGCCTAAATCCCAGTGTCAGTGCGTGTACGTCTAGGTTAAGTTCGAGGTCTTCACGAATGCGTCGTAGCCGACGCGCCAGGTTCATGGCCTCGCTATCAAAAGCCCAGTCGTTAATGCTACGGCCTGCGGGTTTGAGCACACCGACTTCGACCAGTTCAACCACGTCCCCCTGGCTTAGACCAGCCACCTGGGTGAATTCTGTAACACTCAGCCAGCTGGCTTCAAACGTTGTAATTTGTTCTGTCATAACGATTCCCTGACCAATCAACTTGCTCGGTGCGCTTCAGCCACAAAGTGACCGCGCGGATTAAAGGTGGAGGCTTCAGCCAGCTGCTGGTACAACGCCTTTTCCGCATCATTCAATTCGGTCGGTGTCGCCACCTGCACGATGACGTAGAGATCGCCCTGCCCCTCTTTGGGCTTTGGCAATCCACGGCCACCCAAGCGCAATTTGCGACCGGCTGGGGTGCCGGCTGAAATCTTCATACGCACCGCACCGTCGAGTGTAGGCACATCGATTTCCGCCCCCAAAGCAGCCTCCCAAGGGGTAACGGGCAGATCAAGGAATAAGTCGTGGCCATCGGCTCTAAACAGCGGATGGGGATGCAACGCTATGTTCAGGTATAGGTCACCATTGGGTCCACCATTAAAGCCTTTGCCACCTTTACCGGGCAGCCGCATCTTCTGGCCATCGGTCGCCCCTTTAGGGATACGCGCCTTGAAGACTTGCGGCACACGATGTAAACGACCTTGAGCATCGTACTCGGGCATTTCGAGGTTGAGCTCGATCATGGTGCCTTTAGCGGCTTCATCAAGTGAGATATGCGCGGTGACTTCAAAATCCTGTCCCGGTGCTTTGAATTGCTGACCAGCGCCCTGATGCGCGCCGCGTCCGGCATGTGCACGGCCTCTACCCATCTGCGCAAAGAGTTCAGACAGATCTACATCCTCAAACCCGGCTCCTTCAAAACCGCCCGCACCAAAGCCACCGCCGCCAAAGCCGCTCGCACCGCCGTGAGCCCCACTAAAGCCGCCACCCTGAGCGTACTGCTCCCAGCCCGGTGGTGGACGGAATTGCTCACCCGGATTGTGGCGGCCCAGTTGGTCGTAAGCTTTACGAAGCTCAGGATCTTTGAGCGTTTTGTACGCTTCATTAACCTCTTTGAACTTCTCTTCACCATCCGGGTCTTTAGAGATATCCGGATGATATTTATGTGCAAGCTTTTTAAATGCCTTCTTGATCTCGTCGGCCGTTGCTTCGCGCGAGACGCCGAGGATTTCGTAATAGTCCTTGAATTTCATGCCTGATTGTTCTCGTTGTTTGCAGCGTGATTAATTGCGTCTTAAAAACGCACACGGATTATTGTAGCCAGATTGGGGCCATCTGCGAGAAATCAAGACACTCAAAAGCAACATGCCGGTGAGGCGAACCTGACCGGCATGCTTTTGCGCTTCTAAGGGGTTACTTAGTGGCCGCGACTACCAAAGCCACCGTGACCACCGGTGCCACCATGTTTGCTAAACACTTTGCCACCCGGCTTGCCGGCTGGTTTGCTAAACGGCTTACCACCCGGTTTGCCAAAGGATTTACCCGCTGGCTTATCCGAACGGCCTTCTGAGCGTGGCTTATCACCAAACTTGCCACCCGCTGGCTTGTCACCCCAAGGTTTGCTGCCGCCAAACGCCTTGCCACCGCCTTCGCCCGAGCGCGGCTTGTCGCCACGATCACCAAAGCTACGCGGTTTGTCGCCGAAGCTACGTGGCTTATCACCACCGAAGTTGCGTGGTTTATCGCCAAAGCTACGTGGCTTGTCATCAAAGCTGCGAGGACGATCATCAAACGAACGGGCCGGACGATCTTCGCGCGGACGGTCGCCGAATGAACGCGCCGGACGGTCTTCACGAGGACGATCATTGAATGAACGTGGACGATCATCAAATGAGCGAGCAGGACGATCTTCGAACGAACGCGCTGGACGATCGCCAAATTCACGTGGTTTACGGTCGCCACCAAAATCGCCGCGCGGGCTGTCAGAACGCTGGTTGTCGCTGCGTTTTTCCCAACCACCCGAACGACTACCACCGCCACTGCGGCCATGACCACCAAAAGCACCGCGACCACCGCCACCAAAACCACCCGGGCGACCACGCCCTTCGCCACGACCACCACGGCCTTCGCCGCGTTCTGGTGTCTTAGGCTCAAGGCCTTCAACCACCGCTACCGGAATACGCTGATCAGTCAGTGCTTCGATAGTGCGGATCTTCATACGATCACGATGTTCGGCAAAGGTAATGGCTTTACCGGTACGACCTGCACGACCGGTACGGCCGATACGGTGGACATAGTCTTCTGCCTTCATCGGAAGACCGAAGTTGAATACGTGGGTAATGCTTGGCACATCGATACCGCGGGCAGCCACATCGGTAGCCACCAGTACGCGGACATGGCCACTACGCAATTGCTTCAGACGATGAGCGCGCACCTTCTGTGGCATAGCGCCATGGAGTGCTGCTACGGCGTGGCCTTGCTCAGCCAGTGCATCGGCCAAACGATCGGTTTCAACCTGGGTGCTGGCAAAAACAACCGCTTGTTCCAGCTCGGCATCACGCAGATAATGGTCCAGCAATTTTTCTTTGTGGATCATGTTGTCGGCCCAGTGCAGCGATTGCGTAATCTGGGTGTGACGATCCGTTGCACTGGCCAATTCCAGGCGGCCAGGGTTCTTCATCAAACGGGCTGCCAGCGACATGATGCGCGGCGCGAATGTCGCGGAGAACATCATGGTTTGATCACGGTGCTGACAGAGGTGATTGATATCTTCCAGATCTTCGGCAAAGCCCAGATCCAGCATACGGTCGGCTTCGTCAACGACCAGCGTCTTGACGTCGGCCAGATGAATCTGTCGACGTTGCGCCAGATCCAACAGACGACCCGGCGTAGCTACCACCAGCAATGCACCACGCAGGCCGGCCATTTGCTTACCGTAAGGCATACCGCCCATAACGGTGGCAACGCGGATGCCCTTGCTGTTCTTGAGCAAGTCGATCGCATCTTGCGCAACCTGTTGTGCCAACTCACGGGTTGGGCAAAGCACCAAGCCAGCAGGCCCAATGACACGATGCAGATCGATCGGCGAGTTATTGCCGCCAGCCATCATGGCATTAAGTACGGGCAACAGGAAGGCGGCCGTTTTACCGCTACCCGTTTGGCTGCTCACCATCCAGTCGCCACCTTGCAGTGCCGCTGGAATAGCTTCAGACTGTACGGGCGTTGGTTGGGTAAATCCCAGGTTTTCAATGGCCGTCAGTAAAGGCGCGGCCAAGCCCATGCTCGCAAACGAGCTATTTGTTTGTTCAGTCATTTTTATCCCCATTAAGGAAAACCGGTCGCGCCTGTTTAACGCGATGGTCTGTGGTCAAAAGAACATCGACCATCAGACAGATGCCGGCAATTCCGGCGTCCGGTACACCCTGTGGGTGCGGCTGGGGACGATGCACATAGATGCGGCCCTAAGGTTGCCTGGGCCATTCAGCGTTCTATGCGATTTTGTCGCTAAACGCTTGATGCGAAGCGCATATTGCGCCGCGTCATTCAACAACGGGGCGAACTATACCACTAGTTCGCCCGATTGCCTAATTGTTTGAATTAATGACGAATTGCCGGTGCTTCAGCAGCAGGCGTTGTCGCTGCAACCGCTTCTACAGTTTCGGTTTGCTCTGGCAAGGCGACTGGCGAGCTGGCCAATGCGTTTTCCAGAACTTCATCAATCCATTTCACGGGAATGATCTCGATGCGACCCTTGATGGTGTCAGGGATCTCAACCAGATCTTTCACGTTCTCATGCGGAATCAACGCACGGGTGATACCACCACGCACCGCTGCCAGCAGCTTCTCTTTAAGGCCACCAATCGCCAGAACCTCACCACGCAGGGTAATTTCACCCGTCATGGCGACATCACAGCGCACTGGAATACCGGTGAGCGCCGAGACAATTGCCGTGGTGATGGCGATACCGGCCGACGGACCATCCTTAGGCGTAGCGCCTTCCGGAAAGTGCACGTGCAAATCGGTCTTCTCGAAGATATCGTCCTTGATACCCAGACGACGTGCACGTGAACGTACGACCGTACGAGCAGCTTCGACCGATTCCTTCATCACATCACCGATGGAGCCCGTACGTTGAACCACGCCCTTACCCGGCATGGAAGCCACTTCAATGGTGAGCAGTTCGCCACCCACTTCGGTCCAGGCCAGACCGGTAACCTGACCGACCTGGTTTTCTTTTTCGGCCATGCCGAAGGAGAAGCGACGCACTCCGAGGAACTTATCCAGGTTCTTTGGTGACACCAGCACACGGGCGTTGGCCGTCTTCTTCTTAAGCAAGAGCGTCTTAACGACCTTGCGGCAGATCTTCGAGAGCTCACGCTCGAGCGAACGCACGCCTGCTTCGCGCGTGTAGTAACGCACGATATCGCGGATTGCCGGTTCACTGACGGTGATTTCGGTTTTCTTCAAGCCGTTGTTCTTGATCTGCTTCGGCAGCAGATAGCGCATAGCAATGTTGACCTTTTCGTCTTCGGTGTAACCCGAGAGACGAATAATCTCCATACGATCAAGCAGCGGGCCAGGCAGATTCAGGCTGTTAGCCGTTGCCACGAACATCACGTCTGACAAGTCGAAATCGACTTCAACGTAATGATCCTGGAAGGTGTGGTTCTGTTCCGGATCGAGCACTTCCAGCAAGGCCGATGACGGATCACCACGGAAATCCTGGCCCATCTTGTCGACTTCATCGAGCAGGAAGAGCGGATTGCGCACACCCACCTTGGTCAGGCTGGTGAGGATCTTGCCCGGCATGGAACCAATGTACGTGCGGCGGTGACCACGAATCTCGGCTTCATCGCGCACGCCGCCCAGGGCCATACGCACAAACTTACGGTTGGTTGCTTTGGCAATGGATTGACCGAGCGATGTTTTACCCACACCCGGCGGCCCAACCAGACAAAGGATTGGTGCTTTCACCTTATCGACGCGCTGTTGCACGGCGAGGTATTCGATGATGCGGTCTTTAACGCGCTCAAGGCCAAAATGATCCTGGTTGAGGATCTTCTCGGCACCGGCCAGGTCTTTGCTGACGCGGGTTTTCTTCTTCCACGGCAGGCCAACCAGCGTATCGATAAAGTTACGCACCACGGTGGCTTCAGCCGACATCGGCGACATCAGCTTGAGTTTCTTGAGTTCGGACTCGGCCTTCTTCAAAGCCTCTTTGCTCATACCGGCGGCTTTAATCTTCTTATCCAGCTCTTCGAGATCAGCGCCCTCTTCACCTTCACCCAGTTCTTTCTGGATGGCT
>JBDLTI010000031.1:0-22480 GCA_039805865.1 Pseudomonadota bacterium
TCGTCCGAACATGGCCTTGGGCGGTTTCACCCCAAAACAACGGCTGGCCATGGCCGCGTAACGCTACTTCTGACCCCCCTTAAAAAGGGGAGGATTACCATAGCGTCTGGCAATGTCTTCAACAACATTCTGGGCTAGCTCGAAACCGCGGAAGAACCCGTGCTGATACGAAGGATTACCATCTACGCATACCGTTTGCCGGTTGGAAGAAAGGTTTTCCAGTATCTCCTTAAGTAATTGCAAGGAATCTGCGCTCATAGCTCATCCTCCTCATCCAGGTCAGATTTAGACGGCCATATCTCTTCGCGCCAACTCAGGGCTTCCTCTTCAGATACCACTCCGGTGCCAAACAGATAGGCCCAGCCCTCTTCCAGATGCGGCTTATGCACCGAGCCCCAGTTGGCCAGAATAATGTCCTTGGCTAGCCCGGCCCTGTCATCATCAAAGAACTGCCAACCGATGGCGATATCTTCAAAGCCATAGCAATCAGGCGAATCCTGAGATGCTGTCACCACATAGCGCTCAAAAACAGGCAACCAGACCAGGTAGTAAGCTTCCGGCCAGCTAAACCCTGGTCCACTATCTGCCCAGTTGATCGTAAACAGGTGCTGCGGAAAAAAGCTCACTAAAGCCACTTCCTTCCGCGTGTATTTACGTGCGATGACAAACTCGCCTTTGTTATTGCTACCGGCCCAGGCCGGTAGTGAATCCTGTATTCGCTGTAAGACAAGCCTGGCTACTGCATTCGGAATCTCATATTCGTCGGAGTACTCCCCGCGCTTTACGTAGATACCTTTTGCCACAGGCTGGTAGATATCCAGGTCTTTTAGCCATGTCGGGCGTTTGACTTTGAAGTAGTCACACAGAAACGCACGCTCCGTATCTGTATAACAATCGAGCAGTTCGTTGTAGAAATCCTCAGGACAGAACCCACCTGGTTGGCTTGCTAGTGTCATGCTGTAACCCCCACCCCGGATTGAAGAAGCGCAGCAGACCCACGGGGCACGAGCAGCGACGCTTTAGCAGCATTTATGGATCGCCCTGCAAGTTGTCTTAAATCGGCGATGGCACTACGAACAACAAAAAACCCGTCCAGCTTGCGCTAAAGACGGGTTGATCCGAATTTAGCGAGTATTTATAAAGCGCCCTGCAAGCGGGACAAATCGGCGCGTGGTCATTGTATCAACAATCAATTGTGCTTAGTATAAAGGCATGAATTATTTTTTACTTATCGCTTCACCTTCCGAGGATATTGATGGCCTTTCTATTAGCGCCATTGAGATGGCTACCAGAAGGTTAAACTCTAAGTCCTGGGGGCTTTGGGCAAATACCCCGCACAAAAAGGAGATTGCTCCCGGGGATATGTTGATTGTTTATGTAGCCGGCGCGAAGGGAAAAAAATTCATAGCAACAACTACAGCGTCAGAAGTAAACTTTAGCGGAAAAGCGTACCTTGGAGATGGCAACGCACTAACATATCCCCCGTGTGTGGTTTTAAGATTAAAGAATACCAACTACTTCGAAAACCCTTTAGAGATATCAGGCATAAAGGGAAAGCTCGACTTCATCCCACAAAACGTTATTCGATGGGGTTGCGTCCTACAACGTGGTGTTAAGCGAATTTCAGCAAAAGACGCTAGAACCATTCTTTCTTGTGCAAACGTCAGCGCTTAGATTTTGAAACAGGTGAAACCTCGTATACAGCATTAAGGCAACGAACGATTGATTGGCCTAGCGCTTCTGCAAGATTTACAGGAACAGCATTCCCAATTTGTTTATATTGACTCGTTTGGGAACCTTTGAACTCCCAGTCATCTGGGAATGTTTGTATGCGCGCATACTCACGAACAGTAAACGGGCGCGTTTCATCTGGATGGCAGCGCTCAGTTTGCTTCTGAGCGGGAGCACACGTCAAAGTTAGTGACGGCTCCTCCCAAGAAATCCGCCTTGCCATACCTGTTTTACCGCCACTCAAATAGAATGACTTCAGCATATATTCCTTTTGAATGGCAATGGGCAAATCACGCCAGTAACCACCTGGGGGGACAAGATCTAAGATTTCTTTCTTACGTGCTGGATACTTTTGCCCTTGAGATAAGGGTACATCTGAATCGAATAGGTCACCGGCTTTTAGGGCATCCTTTAGCGTATAGACACGCTTTAAAGGCCTGGGGTACTCAAAGGACAAACCAGCATCCTTTCTTAACGCAACAATGATTAAACGTTCACGCTTTTGAGGAACGCGGTGAAAAATTGCTTTTAGGACTTTGGGTGGCAAGACCTCATAACCAATCTCGTCTAACACATTGATCATGGTCTGCAACGTACGCCCCTTATCGTGGCTCAGAAGACCACGTACATTCTCACCTATAGCAATAAGCGGCTTTGTTTCCTTCACAGCTCTAGCAAATTGATAAAAGAGCGTGCCTCTGACATCTTCCATCCCTAACTTTTTTCCCGCATAGCTAAAGGCTTGACATGGAAAGCCACCAGTTAGCACGTCAACCTTTCCTTCATACGAGGTGAAATCGATAGTTGATACATCGCCTTCAACCACATTCCAATTTGGGCGATTGGCTCGTAAAGTATTACACGCATCCTTATCAATTTCATTCAGAAGGACGCAGCCAAGCCCGGCTTTTTCAAGACCTAAAGCTAAACCACCAGCTCCAGCAAACAACTCAAGCACAGAAAATTTCTTCTTTGCCTTCATAACTGTAACCTCAGGCTCTTCGTCGAACATAAAACCAAGCATGTCAAATTGACGCAAAGACTCTTTTGAATAAACACGGTATCCGTTAATTGGCTGCCTTACAGAAAGAAGCTTTCCTGACTTATCCCAACGTCTGAGAGTTTCTTTGGATACAGAAAGGACATCAGCCACTTCAGAAAGGGTATAGAATTTTTTCATACACAACCTTGGTCAACGTTACACATGGTTACCATAGCACCTGATTGTTAAATTGTCCAACTTGAGCTCCAGGTATATGCTCGCAATGTTGAGAACAAAACTAACGAAAATGCCATATCTAAACTACATAAAAGATTCTGATCTTGAAGACGCTGTTGGCTTTATGCTTGCTGCGGCTGAAAGCGGCCAGGAAACTGCGAAAAAGAAGTTCGCTAGAAATGTTATTGACCCGTTTGCTGTTGTATTTGAAATGGTTGGGTTTGACATACCTACAGTTGCAGAATGGGAAAAATCAGAACAAGCAAGACAGGCACAGAAAACACTTGGTCAAGCCTTGGGTGATTTTCATCAAAGAGTCCTTGGTTCCATAAAAGGTTGGGAAAACCTTGGAGTGGGAAATAATATCGATTTGTTTTGTCCTTCAAAAAAAATAATTGCTGAGGTCAAGAATAAGCACAACACAGTCACTGGTGGGCAGCTCTCTGCGCTATACCATGGACTCGATGACCTAGTTATGCCTAAGTCCTCCAAATACCATAGGCACACTGCCTACTATGTAGAAATAATTCCAAAAAAGGGTGAGTCTTACGATGTTGAATTCACCCCTTCAGATAGGACACGAAGCAAAAAATGTCCTGCCAACCCTAAAATTAGAAAAATTGACGGTAAGTCCTTTTACGCTCTTGCGTCCGGTAAAGATGATGCTCTTCCAAAGCTTTACGAAGCCCTTCCAAATGTAATAAAAACTGTATGCGGTAAATCTTATGCAGCCAAAGAATTGATGCTGATGGAAAATTATTTCAAAGCAGCTTTTAAATAAAAAACTGGGCATAGGCAGAACCTCACACATCAATTAATAGTTATCACCCAAACATGATGACCAGCTAGCATTAAGACCGTGAGCTTTCTGCGACAAGCTTGACACCGAGAGCGGTACAAACTCGTGCAATGGTTTCAAAGGTAGGTCGAGAAGCTTTACACAAGGCTTTATCGAGTTCATCACATGTCAAACCAGCATTACGGGCAACATCTTCCATGCCCCGTATCTTTGCAATTAATTCTAGTGCATGGGTAAATTCAGAGCTGTCGTTATCATCGAGGACGCTCGTCAGATAGAGTGCAACTTCTTCATCTGTCTTTAGGTACTCAGACAGATCGAATTCCGGCAGATCTGAAATTTTAATTTTCTTGGTCATGAATTGGAGTCTCTTGGTCAGGAACTGCTTGTAGTCTGTAAAAGGCTATCCTAGACGCACAGAGTCTCACCAGATGAGCCTCTCGAATTATTTTTACACGCCAATATCTTCGTTCCAGAGCGCTGGCTTGGCGGCAATGAAGCTTTGCATCAGTTCGATGCAGGTAGTGTCCTGAGTCACGTCGACGGTAACGCCCCGTGCACGGAGCAAGTCTTCGTCACCCATAAAGGTGTGGTTCTCACCAACGACCACCTTGGGGATGCCATAGAGCAGGATCGCGCCGGTGCACATGGGGCATGGCGATAGCGTGGTGTAGAGCACGGATTCTTTATAAACGCGGGCCGGTAGGCGACCGGCGTTTTCCAGGGCGTCCATTTCGCCGTGCAGGATGGCGCTGCCCTGCTGCACACGGCGGTTGTGGCCGCGGCCAATGATCTTACCGTTGTGCACCAGTACCGAGCCGATGGGTATGCCGCCTTCCGTCAGCCCCTGTTGGGCTTCTTCTATGGCGGCTTTCAGAAAGATATCCATAGCCAAAGACCTATTTTCTTGTGACGCGTTTAGGTTTCGCAGATGCCGCCGGCAAGAAACTATCTCCCGTCACTACAGATTTCCCTGTTTTGCCCTCAAGCGCCTTACGCGCCTGCTTGGCGATTCCGCCGCCCTTCTTTGCGGCGTCGCCGTTTTCAGCCATACCGGTTGCCTCAACCGACTCAGCGATCTGTCGTGTCGAAAGTTCGGCCAAGGCTGTAAAGATCAGTTCTGCCTCACTCATATGGTCGCGCAAATTCTGATCGTTCAGCCCTTTCATTGTCTTGTGCGCTTTAACACTCACCCCAGACCATTCCTGATGAATCAGATTCGTCAGAATCGCAAATTCCTCGCCTTGCTTGATGTCGTGATTAGACCAATAGTCCGTGAGCTTGTTACGGGTTTCCTGACCCGTCATGCGCTGCTGAATCCACTTGTCACTACGTCCGTGTAGTTGCCACGTTGCGCGTGCGCGATCCAGCGACCGTGCCGGATCAGCCATTTCCTGCATCCGCTCGTAACCCACCTTAGCTAGCCACAGCTTAATCGGCTCGGCTTTGGGGCTGGGAACTGATTGAATCAAACGCAGTAGTGTTTCTGCAGTAGCAACATCGGTCAGCCGCTGTTTCCCATCGGCAGCCAGCATTTTCAACTGGTGACAATTTGTCACCAGTTGACTACCTTCCTTAATCAGCCGCTCTTTCAGTTTATTCCAGTATTTGCGGGCGGCCTGGTCACTGGGTTGCTGTGTCAGTGCCTGAACAATATCCACTACCGAAAACCACCAGGTTTCGGTGTCTTCATCATAAACACGTCGGATTGTCTGATTTTCAAAGATAGCTGACTGTACGGACATATGATTAACCTTTAGCGCTCAATCAAATTGCAATTGATGTCGACCCAGAAATTGGGTAACTCGTACTATCTTAGAATCCGAGAGTCTCAGGAGGTGAGCCTGTTAAAACTATTTAGAGAATATTACTGCGGTTTGGTGAGGTAGTTACAACCACCACCACTATCGCGGCTTTCGACACAGATCACGCTGCGGCCACGGCAGGTGGCGACCCAGCCTTCATGCGCGGTCATCCAGCCACCAGATTCACCTTCGATGGTGATGTCTTCGTTGGTGCAGCTCAGATACGGCGACGCTATGGTCTTCTGGTATTCGGTAGTGCCGCAAGCGGTAAGGAGTGTTGCGGCCAGGAGTGCGAGGTAGATGCGCATGGTGTGTTTGTTCGTTTGGGTTGATGTGTTCATTCTAAATCAGGTACCGCAGTACGTAACGTACGGCGCGGTGCTGGCAGGTGGTGCTTTGGCGAAGATCGTATCGACCAATGCCGGGTCGTAGGGGTTTTGCAGGGCGGCGACGAGTTGTTCGAAGCGGGTGAAGCTGCCCTTCTCTTCTGCCGTATCCAGCGCTTCTTGCACCAGATGGTTACGCGGGATGATTACCGGGTTGGCCTGCTGCATCATCTCTTGCGTCTGGCTTAGGCCGCCGGGTTGGGCATCGATGATGGCGTGCCAACGGTTGAGCCAGTCTGCGTAGCATTCATCGTTGAGCGTGCCGGTGGTGAGCTGGTGGAAGGTGTTGGTGAAGTCGGCCTGCGCTTCCCACATAAGGTCCAATAGTTCGCCGCCCAGGCGCACAGCGTTGCGGTCCGGATTGGTGATGCCTATTTTTTGGCAAAGCGCGGTGTGCCAGTAATGCTGGTACAGCCCGGGTAAATCGCCAATGGCGCTCTGCGCCAGTTCCAGCGCTGTGGCTTCGTCTTCGTTGAGGATGGGGAGCAGCGCTTCGGCTAGTCGGCTGAGGTTCCACTGGGCGATACGGGGCTGATTGCCATAGGCGTATCTGCCCTGCCGGTCGATGGAACTGAACACCGTGGACGGGTCATAGCGCTCCATGAAAGCACAGGGGCCGTAGTCGATGGTTTCTCCGGCAATGCTCATGTTGTCGGTGTTCATGACGCCATGAACAAAACCTACCTGCATCCAGCGGGCTATCAGCGCCGCCTGCCGATCAATCACGGCTTTAAGGAATGCGAGATACGGATTGGCTTCGTCACGCACTTGCGGGTAATGCCGGTCAATGGCGTAATCAGCTAGTGCTTTGAGTTCTTCTGCGCCCTGAGTGGCGGCAAATTCGAAGGTACCTACGCGGATGTGGCTGGCAGCGATGCGGGTCAGTATGGCACCGGGTTGGGCGGTTTCACGGAAAACCGGTTCGCCCGTGGCCACGACGGCCAGGCTACGTGTGGTGGGTATGCCCAGGCCATGCATGGCTTCACTAATGAGGTATTCCCGCAACATGGGGCCGAGGGCGGCACGACCATCGCCCCGGCGGGCATAGGGTGTTGGGCCGGATCCTTTAAGCTGGATATCAACCACCTGCCCTTCGGGCGTGGGTAGCTCACCAAGGAGCAGCGCACGGCCATCACCCAGGATGGCAAAGCCACCAAACTGGTGGCCGGCATAGGCCTGCGCAATGGCGGTTTGGTTCGGCAGAAAGACGTTACCCGCCAGCAAGCTGATGTTATCCGGTGTGGCTAAGGCCGCCGGATCTAGCCCCAGGCTTTGTGCCAGGGCTGTATTTAAGACTTTAAGTACGGGTGCCCGAACAGGCTGCGGCGTTAGGTTGCTATGAAATACGGCCGGTAAGCTTGTATAGCTGAGCTTGAGGCCGCACCCGTTTAATCCTAACGCCTGACCCATAGGGCTTAGTTGAGTGTTTGCTTCAGTTCGTAGGCAACGGATTCGGCTTCCACCATGTCCATCAGCTCTTCCATGAAGTCTTCCGTTACAGCGTTGGTCCACGAACCTTCAATGTCCGAGGTGACCATCGGTTCAAAGGTCAGGTCTAGGTACTGATTCGGGGCGATTTTAAGGACGCCGATGCCATCATCGGTTTCTACGATCTGCCAGTCATCCGGTACTGTCAGTTCAAGTTCGATAGAGACGGTGAGTTTTTTAGCCATGGCAGGAACCTCCAGATGTAATGTTCGTCATGATAGGCCAACGGCTGCTAATGGCAACCCGATAAGCGCCTTAAAATGCCAAAGTCATAACAATAACTTGCCGTCAATTAGCGGTAGTAATTTAAGGCAAAGGCTGTGTTACGATTAAGGGTTTTCGTAGCTCCACTTTTGCCCATCTTTCAAGAATCTCATGGCAACTTCTAAAACTGCAAAGCCCGCCGTCAAGGCCACCAAGCCAGCACCTCAAACAGCCCCCAAGGCTGTTGCCAAGCCGGCTGCCGCTAAAGCCGCTCCGGCTAAAAGCATGAATAACGGTGCATCATCGTTCCAGCCGTATGTCGCTAAAAAGGGCGAGGAATATATGAGCAAGGGCCAACTGGCTCACTTTGCCAATATCCTCGATAGCCTGAAGGGTGACCTGATGGCCGATATCGAGCGCACGGTGCACACCATGCAGGATGAGCAAACGGTGTTTGCCGACCCGAATGACCGCGCCAGCCAGGAAACCGATATGGCCCTGGAACTGCGCAACCGTGACCGCGAGCGCAAGCTGGTGAAGAAGATTGAAGAGACGCTAGATCGCATCAAGGCCGATGATTACGGTTTCTGCGACAAGTGCGGTATCGAAATCGGTATTCAGCGCCTGGAAGCCCGCCCTACTGCCACGCTTTGCATTGACTGCAAAACGCTGGAAGAGCTGCGCGAGAAGCAAACCGCCAAGTAACCGGTAGGTTCGCCCCAAAGCAAAAGGCCAGTCTTTCGACTGGCCTTTTTTGTACCTACAGGTCGGGCAGACTGGGATTAACCCGGCTGCCCTGCCCTTTGTGCCTTAGGCGGCTGGTGGTGCGGCTTCCAGCAGTGCCTTCATCGACAGCTTGATACGACCGCGGTCATCGGTTTCCAGAACCTTAACGCGAACAACCTGGCCTTCTTGCAGGTAGTCTGACACTTTCTCGACACGCTCGTTAGCGATTTGCGAGATGTGCAGCAGACCGTCTTTGCCTGGCAGTACGTTAACGATGGCACCGAAGTCCAGTAGCTTCAGCACGGTGCCTTCGTAGATGGCGCCAACTTCGGCTTCAGCAGTAATAGCCTTGATACGGGCAATTGCCATGTCAGCAGCTTCGCCACTGGTCGAGGCGATGGTGATCGTACCGTCGTCCTGGATGTCGATGGTGGTACCGGTTTCTTCGGTCAGCGCACGAATCACTGCGCCGCCCTTACCGATGACATCACGGATCTTCTCAGGGTTGATCTTGATGGTGTACAGGCGTGGTGCAAACGTCGATACTTCCGTACGGGCTTCGCCCATGGCACCCTTCATCAGGCCGAGGATGTGCAGACGGGCTTCACGGGCCTGAGCCAGTGCCACCTGCATGATTTCCTTGGTGATGCCCTGGATCTTGATGTCCATCTGCAGCGCGGTGATACCGTTTTCAGTACCGGCTACCTTGAAGTCCATATCGCCGAGGTGATCTTCGTCACCCAGGATGTCGGTCAGCACGGCAAAACGACCGCCGTCTTTGATCAGGCCCATGGCGATACCAGCCACGTGATCCTTCAGCGGTACACCAGCGTCCATCAACGACAGACAGCCGCCGCAGACCGAAGCCATTGACGACGAACCATTCGATTCAGTGATTTCCGAAACCACACGCATGGTGTAGCTGAACTCTTCTGGCGATGGCAGCACAGGAACCAGTGCACGCTTGGCCAGACGGCCGTGGCCGAGTTCACGACGCTTGGTGCCGCCCATACGACCGCATTCGCCGGTGGCGTACGGAGGCATGTTGTAATGGAACAGGAAGCGGTCTTTGTACTCGCCCATCAGTGCGTCGATGATCTGCTCGTCACGGCCGGTACCCAGTGTGGCAACAACCAGTGCCTGGGTTTCGCCACGGGTGAACAGCGCCGAACCGTGGGTGCGTGGCAGAACGCCGTTGCTGATTTCGATCGGACGAACGGTACGGGTGTCACGACCATCGATACGTGGTGCGCCCGACAGGATGCGACCGCGAACGATACCGGCTTCCAGATCAAACAGGATGTTGCCAATGGTGTTGGCATCAACCGGGGTACCGTTAGCGCTCTCGCCATTGGCGAACTGCGATTCGGTGTCAGCGTAAATGGTCTTCAGCAGCTGGCTACGAACCTGCTTGCTGGTTTCGTTATAGGCAGCTTCCAGACGTGGCTTGGCGAAATCCGAAACCATGCCGATAAGCACTTCGTCTTTCGGTGCTGGCTGCCAATCCCATTCTGGCTTGCCGGCAGACTCAACCAGACGGTTGATCATCTGGATAACAGCTTGCTGTTGCTCGTGACCGAACACCACACCACCCAGCATCACGTCTTCTGGCAGCATCTGGGCTTCGGATTCAACCATCAGCACAGCGGCTTCGGTACCCGAAACGATCAGATCCATTTGCGAAGTCTTCATCTGCGACGACGATGGGTTGATGACGTATTGTCCATCGATGTAACCCACGCGAGCGGCGCCAACCGGGCCGTTGAACGGAATACCCGACAGCGCCAGGGCAGCCGATGCACCGATCAGTGCAGGAATGTCGGAATCCACTTCAGGATTGATCGACATCACGGTAGCAACGATCTGAACTTCGTTATAGAAACCTTCCGGGAACAGCGGACGCAGCGGACGGTCGATCAGACGCGAGGTGAGCGTTTCTTTTTCCGAAGGACGGCCTTCGCGCTTGAAGAAGCCACCGGGGATCTTGCCAGCGGCGTAGGTCTTTTCAACATAATCCACGGTCAGCGGGAAAAAGTCCTGACCCGGCTTGGCCTTCTTGGCACCCACAACGGTAACCAGAACAACGGTGTCATCATAGGTAACCATCACAGAACCGCTGGCCTGACGGGCCACATGGCCGGTTTCCAGGGTCAGGGTGTGGGCACCGTACTGAATACTTTCACGTGCAATATCAAACAAACTCATTATTTCTCTTCCTCTCAACAATCAACAACAGCAATAACTACTCGACAATAACGACTACGATAAAAACAAAACGGGCGTTCTCCAGGGAGAGCGCCCGTAGCGTCAGACGGCTTGCACGTAATTACTTACGCAGGCCGAGACGTGTGATCAGGGTGCGGTAGCTATCCAGATTGGTGTTCTTCAGATAGTCCAGCAGCTTACGACGACGGCTCACCATACGCAGCAGACCGCGGCGCGAGTGGTGATCCTTCTTGTGTTCTTTAAAGTGGCCAGTCAGTTCGTTGATACGGGCAGTCAGCAGAGCGACTTGAACTTCCGAAGAACCGGTGTCGCCTTGAGTGCGTTGGTAATCAGCAACGATGGCAGCTTTGCCTTGAGCATTTAGCGTCATGTCAAACTTTCCTTTTAGTGACGAATGCGCCCCAGTTTGAGAGAGCCACATTCAGGTTACCCCGAGGGATTAGAACCGCTTCCGGAAAACCCGGTTGCGAAGAATTCAGAATTATATCAAGAATTTGATGTAGACACCAAGCGAACTGGCTGAATTTTCTGGTCTTTTCCGGTGCCGTCTACCTGCCCCACCCCGATAAACCGACTCGAAAGGTAAATGCGAACGTTAGCACCTGCTTCCAGCGTTTGGCCGGCTTCTGCCTTGAAGGGGTTGCCATGCCGGCACAGAATAGCCTGCTGTTCGGAGATCTCCAGTTGCGGCAGGTTTTTCACGAGAAAGTCTGCCGGTTGTAACAGATCGGCATGGATGAGCTGTTCATCCGAGGGGCTGCCGGATACTGCCAGCTTGCCGACACCTGATACCAGTTGTTCCAGGTCCTTGCAGCCATCGAGAGATACGTCACCGACGCGGGTACGGCGCAGTGCCACCAGATGGGCCAGGCTCCCAACGGCTACGGCCATGTCTTCGGCCAGAGTCCGGATGTAGGTACCTTTGCTGCAACGTACGGATAGATTGGCTTTGAGCACCCTACCCGCTTCGTTTGTTTCGATATCAGACCAGGCCAGATCCTGCAGATGGATTTTGCGCGGCTGGCGTTCCACTTCGATGCCGGCCCGGGCAAGTTTGTAGAGCGGCTGGCCATCGCGCTTGAGCGCGGAATACATGGGCGGAATCTGTTCGGAGTCCCCGGTAAATTTCGGCAAGAGGCTTTGCAGCTCATCGGCCGTAGGTAATTGATCCGTAGTTTCGGTGACTGCACCGGTGAGATCACCGGTATCGGTGCGCTGACCAAAGCTCAGGGTCGCCAGATAGATTTTATCGGCGTTGAGCAGATCGGCAGAAAACTTGGTGGCTTCACCCAGACATAACGGCAATACGCCCGTAGCAAAAGGATCTAGTGTGCCAGTATGCCCGCCCTTATTGGCGGCAAACAGACGCCGACACCATTGCAAGGCCTGGTTGGAGGTTAAGCCAACCGGTTTATCCAGCAAGACAACCCCATCGAGATTTCGCCACGTATCCGGGCGAGGAATGACGGGCAAATCCTCAAACGACAAATTTAGTCCTTGGTAGGCGTTTCTTCGTCTGCATCATCTGCCGTTCGGGAAACCGCGGTATCAATCAGCGAAGACAGGCTGATACCACGTTCCACAGACGTATCGTATTCGAAGTGCAGTTCAGGCACGGTGCGCAGCAACAGTTGACGCGAAAGTTCGTGACGCAAAAAACCAGCGGCGCGTTGCAGGCCTGTGGCCAGCGCTTCGCGTTCGGTTTCTGCCACGAGCGCCGTGTAGAACACTTTGGCGTGGGCGTAATCCGGCGTGACCTCGACCGCTGTGAGCGACACCTGTTGGACACGCGGATCGCGCAGTTCGGTACGGATCAGCTCGGACAGATCGCGACGGATTTGCTCCGCCACCCGATCCGTCCGGGCAAATCCGCGTTGTGGACCACGCTTCATGCTTACAGGGTCCGTGCCACTTCCAGAATTTCGTAGGCTTCCAGCTTGTCGCCCACCTGGATGTCATTGAAGTTCTTGACGGATAGACCGCACTCGAAACCTTCGCGGACTTCTTTGACGTCATCCTTGAAGCGACGCAGCGAGTCGAGCTCACCATCGTGCAACACGATGTTGTCGCGTAGCAGACGGACACGGCACTGACGCTTGACGATGCCTTCCAGCACCATACAACCAGCAATGGCGCCAATCTTCGGCACACGGAAGATTTCACGGATCTCGACCAGACCCAGCGTTTGTTCCTTACGCTCTGGCGACAGCATGCCCGACAGTGCAGCACGCACTTCGTCGACGGCGTCGTAGATCACCTGGTAGTAACGGATGTCGACATCCATGCCTTCGGCGATCTTACGGGTGTTGGCATCAGCGCGTACGTTAAAGCCAATGATGACGGCCTTGGAAGCAGACGCCAGGTTGACGTCGCTTTCGGTAATGCCACCGACTGCCGAGTGAATAACATTGACGCGGACTTCGTCGGTAGACAGTTTGACCAGCGACTGCACCAGCGCTTCTTGTGAACCCTGAACATCGGCCTTGATGATCAGCGCCAAGGTCTTCACTTCGCCTTCCGTCATCTGATCCATGATGGTTTCCATCTTGTGGGCTTGCTGGCGAGCAAGCTTCACTTCACGGAACTTGCCCTGACGGTAGAGCGCAATTTCACGCGCCTTACGTTCGTCAGCCAATACCATGGCATCCTCACCGGCGCCTGGCACATCCGACAGACCCAGAATTTCTACCGGGATCGATGGGCCAGCCGATTCGATCGGCTTACCGTTTTCGTCCAGCATGGCGCGAACGCGACCGAAGACCGAACCGGCCAGCAGTACGTCACCCTTGTTGAGGGTGCCCTGCTGTACCAGCATGGTGGCGACCACACCACGACCCTTGTCTAGGCGTGCTTCAATAATCAGACCCTTAGCCGGTGCCTCAACCGGGGCAACCAGCTCAAGCACTTCGGCCTGCAGGAGTACTTGCTCCAGCAGATCGTCGATGCCCTGGCCTGACTTAGCCGATACCGAGATAAACGGTGAATCACCGCCGTACTCTTCCGGCACCACTTCTTCGGCAACCAGTTCCTGCTTGACGCGGTCTGCGTTGGCTTCTGGCTTATCAATCTTGGTAACAGCCACAACAATCGGCACACCGGCTGCTTTGGCGTGGTGAATCGCTTCACGCGTTTGCGGCATCACGCCATCATCAGCGGCACAGACCAGAATAACGATATCCGTTGCCTTGGCACCGCGTGCACGCATGGCCGTAAAGGCTTCGTGACCCGGGGTATCCAGGAAGGTGATCATGCCGCGCGGTGTTTCAACGTGGTACGCACCGATGTGCTGGGTAATGCCACCGGCTTCACCGCTGGCAACGCGGCTACGACGGATATAGTCGAGCAGCGAGGTCTTACCGTGGTCAACGTGACCCATCACCGTGACGACTGGCGCACGCGGTTTGGTTTCAACATCGACGTGCTCCGACTCATCCACCAGGAATGCATCCGGATCGTCCAGCTTGGCGGCCAGGGCTTTGTGACCCATTTCTTCGACCACAATCATAGCCGTGTCCTGATCCAGCACCTGGTTGATGGTAACCATCGAACCCATTTTCATCAGCGCCTTGATCACTTCGGTGGCTTTCACCGACATCTTGTGCGCCAGATCGGCTACAGAGATGGTCTCAGGGATGTGAACTTCACGAATGATCGGTTCTGTGGGTGCATTGAAAGAGTGCGCTTCATCCGACGACGATTGATGACGTTTGTCACCCTTCCTGCCGCCCATCTTCCAGCCACCGGTGTTGCCACCACGGCCTGCGCCACCCTTCTGATCACGACCACCCTTGCCACGACGATCATCACGATCATCAGTACGCGCTTTACCATCACGGGCGCCATCACGACGCTCTTCAGGGGCTGCTTGCGCAGCAGTACTGGCGGCCTTACGGCTTTCTTCAGCAACCTTCAGCGCAGCCTGTTTGGAAGCCGCTTCTTCACGTAGGCGGACGAGTTCTTTTTCGCGGTTTTCGCGATCAAGACGATCCTGTTCCTGACGGGCACGCAGTTGTGCGTAGCGATCTTCTTCCGCTTTGCGCGAAGCAAGTTCTTTTTCGTCAAGGAAAGAGGCTTTGGTTCTAACAGCCACCTTCTTGACCAGCTTCTGGGCTGGCTTCTCTTCGGCTTTTTCTTCAGGCGCAGCTTCAACGACCGGCGCAGCAGCTTCAATCATAGGCTCTGGCTCGGGCGCTGCTTCAACCAAAGGCGCCACTTCCACAACAGCTTCAATGATTGGTTCCGGCGCGACTTCCACCACAGGTGCAACAACCTCTACGACCGGCTCTGGCACAACAGCGGGCACTTCGATTGGCGCTACCGGTGCTGCAGCGACTTCCGGGGTTTCCGGTGTGTCACGCTTAACCAGCACGCGTTTTTTACGCACTTCTACCTGAACGGTACGCGTCTTGCCCGTGGCATCCTGGGCTTTAAGCGCCGAGGTTGATTTACGGGTGAGCGTAATGCGGTTAGACGCAGCCTGGCCTTCGCCGTGCGATGCACGCAGGAAGTCCAGCAGACTATTCTTGTCAGAAGCGCTGAGCGTATCGGTGGTTGCCGATTTGCTGACGCCTGCTTTATTCAGTTGCTCCAGTAGTACTTCTGCTGGCATTTTGAGTTCGCTGGCGAACTCGAGGACGGTGTTTTTTTCCATGAGTTCTCCGATTAGTTGGACGTTGCATCATCAGCAAACCAGTGGGCACGGGCTTCTGTAATGAGAGCAACGGCAGCGGCTTGCGTCATACCGGTGTATTCCACCAGTTCGTCTGTGGCCAGATCGGCTAGGTCGTCACGCGTCTTGATACCAGCTTCAGCCAGTTTGACGGCGATGGCTTTTTCCAGACCCGGCAGATTCAGCATGTCTTCGGCAACATCTTCCAGCTTTTCTTCAGCAGCAATGGCTTCAGTGAGCAAAGCGTTGCGGGCACGTGTACGCAGTTCGTTAATCAGTTCTTCTTCCAGACCTTCGATTTCCAGCATTTCGTTCAGCGGCACGTAGGCCACTTCTTCCAGCGTGGAGAAGCCTTCGGCGATCAGCAGATCAGCCAGTGCTTCATCAATGTCCAGTTTTTCGATGAACAGCAGACGGGTCGTGGCTGTTTCAGCCTCGTTCTTACGCTGCGATTCTTCCGGCGTCATCAGATTGATTGTCCAGCCGGTGAGTTCCGAAGCCAGACGCACGTTCTGACCGCCTCGACCGATGGCGATGGCCAGGTTGGCATCGTCAACGACGACATCCATGGCATGACGTTCTTCATCAACAACGATGGAGGTCACCTCAGCCGGTGCCAGTGCGTTGATTACGAATTGAGCAGGATCTTCAGACCAGATGATGATGTCGACGTTTTCACCGCCCAGTTCGTTACGAACGGCAGTGACGCGCATACCGCGCAGGCCAACACAGGTGCCGATCGGATCGATACGGGCGTCTTTGCTCAGCACAGCAATCTTGGCACGCATGCCGGGGTCACGGGCTGCGGCTTTGATTTCCATCAGGCCATCTTCGATTTCCGGGACTTCCAGTTCAAAGAGGCGGCTGATGAATTCAGGCGCAGTACGCGACAGTACGATTTGCGGGCCACGGGCAGCGCGATCAACGCGCAGCAGGAAGGCTTTGACGCGATCACCCGGGCGCAGATTTTCGCGCTGGATCATCTGGTCACGTGGCAGCACGGCTTCGATCTTGCCGACTTCAACGATGGCATTACCGCGTTCCATGCGCTTGATAGTGCCGGTAACGAGATGTTCGCCACGCTCAAGGAAGTTTTGCAGCAGCGCTTCGCGCTCGGCATCACGGATCTTTTGCAGAATGACCTGCTTGGCCGCCTGGGCACCGATACGACCGAAGTCGATGGCTTCCAGCTCTTCTTCAATGAAGTCACCGACTTCGATATCGGCGTGCTGTTCGCGGGCTTCGCTGATCGGCAGCTGGGCGTCTTCGTTTTCCAGATCGGCGTCTTCGACGATTTCCCAGCGACGGAACGATTCATAGTCACCGGTTTCGCGGTCGATGACGACGCGGACATCGGCTTCCAGGTTCATCTTTTTGCGGGTGGCTTGTGCCAGCGCTAGCTCCAGAGAAGCAAAGACAATTTCCTTACTGACGTTCTTTTCACGGGCCAGCGCATCGACTAGCAATAGAATTTCACGAGTCATCTTGGTGTCCTTTCCTCTGTGGCGCTCAAAATTTAGGAACAAGGCGAGCCTTGTCGATATTCGATAAAGGGAATGTGATGGTGTTACCACCAAGTTCTAGCTGAACCTGGTCACCTTCAATTCCAATCAGCGTGCCATTGAACTGGCGACGCTCTCCGATTGGCATGCGCAGCTTGACCTGCACTTGCGAACCGGCAAAACGGATGTAGTCGGCAGCCTTCACCAACGGACGATCAAGGCCCGGTGACGAGACTTCCAGTCGGTCGTAATCGATGTTTTCTACCTGAAACAGATGGGTCAGCTGGTTGCTAACGGTGGCACAGTCTTCCACGTCAACACCGCGCGGCTTTTCAGGGGCGTCCATAAACACCCGCACAAGGCGGCTACGCGGCGACAGCTCGACCATAACGAGCTCGTAGCCCAATCCGGTGACTGTCGATTCGATTAATTCCTGCAGACTCATGTGTAATAAACGGAAAACACAAATAAAAAATGGGCATAAAGCCCATCACGCCAACAACTGGCTGTGCCACCTAGCCTGAATGACCAGATGGCACGGGAAATTCGCAACTTTTCGATTATAAAGGTTTTTTCGCCGCAGGTCGAGTGTTACTACGCTTTGGCGCGGCGCCTTTACCCTGAGATCTCGCCTGGGCACGCCCACGCGGTGCCGGTTTGCCGCCCGGACGCGCGCCACGAACGTTCTGGCCCACATTGCGGGTTGGACCTTCGGCATCGGCACCTAGTGACTTGACCAGTTTTTCGACATCCACATCATCGACTAACAGCGAATGGCCACGCTTGAGGCGCGGTGGCAACAGGAACGGACCATAACGCACGCGGATCAGACGGCTGACCGTACGGCCGACCGCTTCGAACAAACGACGCACTTCGCGGTTACGCCCCTCGGAAATGGTGACGCGATACCACTGGTTGGCACCCTCACCGCCCGCATCTTCGATGCTTTTCAGCGCGGCGGGGCCGTCTTCCAGTTCTACGCCTTTTTTGAGCTGCGCTTTGGATTCATCATCCATCGGCCCCAGCACGCGCACGGCGTATTCGCGAATCATTTCGTGGCGCGGGTGCATCAAGGCATTGGCCAGCGCACCCGAGGTGGTGAATAGCAGCAAACCGCTGGTATTGAAGTCCAGACGGCCAACGGCGATCCATTTACCACCACGCACGCGTGGCAGGTTGGTAAAGACATTCGGACGACCCGCCGGATCGCTACGGGAAACAATCTCCCCTTCCGGCTTGTGATATAGCAGCACCTGCGGGGCACGGGTAGCGCCATGCAGATTAACGAGACGGCCATTCACCTTGACCCGATCACCCGGCAATACACGCTGACCCAGGGTGGCGGGTTCGCCATTAACCTGTACACGGCCGGCGGCGATCCACTCTTCCATCTCGCGGCGACCGCCCAGACCGGATTGCGCCAGCAGCTTCTGCAGTCGTTCGCCGGCATTGGCGGCCGCTTTACGCGCAGGCGCTTCAGAGGCCTCTTCAAATGAATCGTCTAGTTCATCATCAAAGAAATCCGATTCTTCAACGACCGGCTGAGCAACAACCGGTTTAGCACGCGGTGCCGCCGGGCGAGGCGATGCTGAACGCGCTGCTGGTTTACGCGGGGCGGCTGGTTTACGTGGTGGGGGCATCAGTTATTCAACTCCGGGCATGCCTTCAAGGGCGCCCTGCATGGTTTCAAGCGGTGGTAGTTCGGTGAGGCTACGCAGCCCCAGATCATCCAGGAACTGGCGCGTGGTGGCATACAACGCGGGACGTCCCGGGGTTTCCCGATGGCCAACGGTGTCGATCCAACCCCGCTCTTCAAGCGTACGGATGACCTGCGTTGCCACGGTGACGCCACGAATATCTTCGATGTCGCCACGGGTAACGGGTTGACGGTAAGCAATGATCGCCAGGGTTTCCATCACGGCACGCGAGTAGCGCGGCGGCTTTTCAGGATTCAATCGATCCAGGTGCGGCTGAATCTTGGCATGGGTGCGGAAGCGCCAGCCATCGGCCAACTCGAGCAGTTCGCACCCACGGTTCTGCCAACGTTCCTGCAGATGGCCAATGGCTTGCAGAATTTCGTCTGCTGCCACGGTGTCATCAAACAGACGACGCAAATGCACCATGTCCAGCGGCGCGGTTGATGCCAGCAATGCAGCTTCAACAATACAGGCCAGCTCGGCCACATCAATCACGAGACCGGGCGTCACAACGCCTTCGGTCGATTCAACCAGCTCGGTCAGGGAACGCTGTTCTTCAGACATTCTCACCCTCCTCTGTATCGTCAAACGCCTCAGGCGCCTCGAACATGGACTGTTCAGGCGCATCGGAAGGCAAGCGCACGTAGATCGGCGCGAAGGCGGCCGTCTGCGTCATTTCCAGCAAATGTTCCTTGCACAATTCGAGCAAGGCAATGAAGTTCACTACCACCATCGGCACACCACCGGTGACATCGAACAGTTCACCGAATTCGGTATAACCCTCTTTGTTACGCAAGGTGCGCAGGATCAGACCCATGTGCTCGCGCACTGACAGCTCTTCGCGGGCGATCTTGTGATGGGTGTGCAGTTTGGCCTGACGCACCACCGACAACCAGGCCGCATGCAGATCGTCTGGTGACACATCCGGATGACGGACAACCGCTTCTTTGTCGACCCAGACATTGAGCCACTGGAAATCGATTTCTGCCTTGGGCAACTCATCGATTTCGCGCGCAGCAAGTTTCATTTGTTCGTATTCGATCAGACGGCGCACCAGTTCGGCACGGGGATCTTCGGTCTCTTCTTCGAATGCAGCTTTGGGGCGTGGCAGCAGCATGCGTGATTTGATTTCAATCAGCATGGCGGCCATGACCAGATATTCAGCAGCCAGCTCCAGATTCTCCGAGCGCATGGCTTCGACATAATCCAGGTACTGAACCGTCAACGAAGCCATCGGGATATCGAGGATATCGACGTTGGCTTTACGAATAAGATAGAGCAACAGATCCAGCGGGCCTTCGAAAGCATCCAGCATCACCGACAAGGCGTCGGGCGGGATATACAGATCCTGCGGCATGTCGACGATCGGCTGACCGTAGAGCATGACACGCGTTTCACCGTTTTCTACGGTGACCTGAATAGCCTGCTCGTAAGCAACCGGCTCAGGCAGCCCTGCTTCCACCGGTGCCTCGGGCGTTTCTGACGCGGCGGGCGGCAATGCAGATTCTTCGGGGATCTGATCTTCGGTAGACATCACTTAACCTGTGAGACCCATCACGGCGCGCACGCGAGACATAGTCTGATCAGCCAATGCACGCGCACGTTCGGCACCTTCGCGCAAAATACGATCGATCTTTTCCGGTTCGCCAGCCAGCTCGGCCGCCCTCGCACGCATCGGTGCCAGCACTACATTGATGCCTTCAGCCACCGCGTTCTTGCAATCGATACAACCAATACCGGCCAACGTACAACCTTCCATGACCCACTGCTTTTTGGCGTCGTTGCTATAAACTTCATGCAGCTGCCAGACGGGGCAATTCTTCGGGTTGCCGGCATCCGTCCGGCGAATTCGTGCCGGGTCTGTTGGCATGGCTTTAAGTTTCTTGGCCACATCTTCCGGCGCTTCACGCAGACTGATGGTGTTGCCGTAAGACTTGGACATTTTCTGTCCATCCAGCCCGGGCATTTTTGATGCCTTGGTCAGCAATGCAGCCGGTTCAACCAGAATGGATTTACCTGAACCGACCAACCAGCCCCAGAGCGATTCTTTATCGGCCGTATTAAGCACATCGGCTCCGGCCAGGAAGGCTTCGGCCTGACCCAGCACTTCGCGATCACCCTCTTGCTGGTAGCGCTGACGCAGCTCTTTATAAGGCTTGGCCGTAGGACCGAGCTTCTTGAGTGCAGCGATGACTTCCAGTTCGAATTCAGGCGTACGACCATACAGATGGTTGAAGCGACGGGCCACTTCACGCGTCAGTTCGATATGCGGCACCTGATCTTCGCCCACAGGCACGTGCTTGGCATCGTAGACCAGAATATCGGCTGATTGCAGCAACGGATAACCGAGGAAGCCATAGGTCGACAGGTCTTTATGCGAGAGCTTTTCCTGCTGATCCTTGTAGGTGGGCACACGTTCTAGCCAGCCTAGCGGTGTCATCATCGAGAGCAGCAGATGCAGTTCGGCGTGCTGGAGCACTTGTGACTGCTGGAAAATAATCGATTTTTCCGGATCCAGACCTGCTGCCAGCCAGTCGATGACCATGTCACGACCCGCCTGGGCAATGCTCTGTGGCGCATCGTAATGCGTGGTGAGTGCGTGCCAATCCGCTACGAAGAACAGACATTCGTAGTTTTCCTGGAGGCGTACCCAGTTTTCAAGGACGCCATGATAATGACCCAGATGCAAGCTACCCGTAGGGCGCATGCCGGAAAGAACGCGTTCAGCAGACATCAGCAACTCAGAGGAAGAAAATCGTGGAAATAAGGGTGCCCGCGGCGCGGATCATCGGCAGCACGATGATGCTGAGCAAACCGGTAGCAAGCAACAGCAAAAGAATCGGCAAGCCGTAGGGTTCGCTGCGACCATAGGTGTGCGCGGCATGCGGCGGTAAAAGACTGAACAGAACGCGACCGCCATCGAGCGGCAGAATCGGTACCAGGTTAATAGCCATCAGCATCAGGTTGATCGATACCCCGATGCGCGCCATTTCTTCGAGCGGCACGCTGAAATAGTTATTGGTGGAGAGACCCACCTTGAGCAGCAGGGCCCAGCCAAAGGCCATGAGCAGATTAGATGCCGGTCCGGCCAGCGCTACCCAGCGCATATCTGTACGGGGATGACGCAAACGACTGTAATCCACCGGCACGGGCTTGGCCCAGCCAAACAGGATGCCGCCGAGCAACAAGGTGGCTGCCGGCACAATGATGGTGCCAACCAGATCAATATGGCGAAGCGGGTTGAGGCTGATACGACCCAGTTGATAGGCAGTCGGGTCGCCAAAATAACGCGCCACATAGCCATGCGACGCCTCATGCAGCGTAATGGCAAAAATCATGGGAATGGCAGCGATGGCCAGCAGTGCGATATCAATATTCATGACGGATCCGTTTAGCCAGCGATTCTAACAGAGCACCCACCAATGCAGGCGGGTGCATGGTTTATTCCAGACCCAGCGGTGCCAACGGCCCATGGCCGACCCGCAAGACTGTGGGTGGCATTTCACACAGATCGATCATGGTGGTGGGTTCTGTACCGCACCAGCCCCCTTCGACCACCAGATCCAGCTTCGAATCCAGGCGCTCCTTGATCGACCACCCATCACTCAGCGGTTCTTCGTCGCCGGGAAGGGTTAGGGTGGTCGTGAGCAAAGGCTCGCCGAGTGCTTCTAGCACCCCCTGCATGATGCGGTTATCCGGTATGCGCAGCCCCAGGGTTTTACGTTTGGGATGCAGAATCCGGCGCGGCAGCTCCTTGGTACCTTCCAGCACAAAGGTGTAAGCACCCGGCGTGGCCAGTTTGAGCAGACGATACTGGGCATTGTCGACGCGGGCGTACTGACCGATATCGGACAGGTCCCGACACATCAAGGTCATCAGATGGTGATCATCAATGCCGCGGATTTTGCGAATTTTATCGAGGGCGGCGGCATCGCCCAGATGACAGGCCAGCGAATAACAGGAGTCTGTGGGCAAGGCAACGACTGCGCCCTCGCGGAGCATTTGCGCCGTTTGATCGAGCAAACGCT
>JBDLTI010000032.1:0-20420 GCA_039805865.1 Pseudomonadota bacterium
TGAATGATCTTTACCAGGCCGCGTTGAATGATCGACACAATGCCGGTGCGCTGGAACGCATCTTTGAATCTGGCCTACGCGAGTTCAACAAACTGCGTGACCAACACACCCTGGAACCTAAAGACATTCTGGACGGCTCGCGCCGCGCCATGCGCGCCACCTACCAGCGTGAACTGGATCGCATCGAATCGCACCTCGCCTTCCTTGCCTCGACGGGTTCGGTGTCGCCATACGTTGGTCTGTTCGGTACGGTCTGGGGCATCATGCACGCCTTCCGCGGTCTGTCGAATGTAGGCCAAGCCACCCTGTCCTCCGTTGCACCCGGCATTGCCGAAGCGCTGGTCGCTACCGCCATTGGTCTATTCGCTGCGATTCCGGCCGTTGTTGCCTACAACCGCTTTTCGTATGACATCGATCGCCTGGCTTCGCGCTTCGAATCCTTCATGGAAGAATTCTCGAACATCCTTCAGCGCCAGATGAAGTAAGGAAGCGATGTAATGCGTAATCGCCGTAAACTCAAAAACGAAATCAACGTCGTTCCCTATATCGACGTGATGCTCGTGCTGCTGGTGATCTTTATGGTCACGGCACCGATGATGCCTACCGGCAACATCGATCTGCCCACCGTGGGCACAGCTGCAACGCCGCCCGCCGCACCGATCGAGGTGAGCGTACACGACGATCGCAGCCTCACCATTGTCGACCGCGGCACCAACGGCAAGGAGCAACCGGTCACACTGCCGCAACTGACAGATCAGCTGCTTGCCATGCAAAAGGGCAACCCGGATACACCCGTGTTGATCGCTGGCGCCAAGAACGTGCCTTACGAAGCCGTGTTGCAAGTCATGGATCAGTTGCAACGTGCTCAGGTTAAGCGCGTTGGCCTGCTCGTTGCACCGACTGGTAAGTAAGCGGAGCCGACACGTTGTCTTTGTCTGACTTTCTGTCACGTGTGAAAGCCTACTGGCATGGTCAGCGCTGTGCTGGCGATGGCATGGCTGCGTTCGACCATGGTGCAGAAGAGCGGGCACGCGAACGCCGGGCGTTGATTCTTACCATTGCCATGCACCTGCTGCTAGTGCTATTCATCATCATTAGTATTGATTGGAAGAATAGCGAACCGTCGCCGATGCAAGCTGAAATCTGGACGCCGCAGCAATTGGCAGCGGCCACTGCGGCGGCGCAGCGCGAAGCACAGACTTTTGGCGAACCGGCACCTCAACCAGAACCGCCCAAGCCTGAACCCACGCCACCGAAACCCGAACCAACACCAGAACCGAAGCCTGAGCCAAAACCTCAGCCCAAACCGGAGCCGGTGAAGACCCCACCGAAGCCAACCCCTGCACCTGCGAATCAGAAAGCAGATATCGCCGTTAAGCAGGACAAAAAGCCTGAAAAGGATAAGACGCCCGAAAAGGTGCCTGATAAGAAAGATCCGAAGGCCAAGGACGTTAAAGAAACCAAAGACGACAAGAAGAAGCCTGATACCAAAGATGCCAAGAAAAAAGCACAGGATGACTTCCTGGAAGAGCTGAAGCGCGAAGAGCAGAAAATCGCCGCCCAGAAACAGCAGGCTGCACAAAAGCAACAGGCTGCTGCAGCCGCAGACGCTCGCGCGCAGCGCGAAGCCGCCATGCGGGCACAAGCCGGGGCTGAAGCCAAAGCCGCTGGCGCAGAACGGGCCAAGGGCGACGATCGCAGCTATCTGGCCAAACTGAAAACCAAAATTCGTGGCAACGTGATTCTGCCGCCTAACCTGCAAGGCAACCCGGCCGCCGTTTTCCGTGTAACGCAACTGCCTTCGGGCGAAGTGATTGATGTCAAACTCATCAAGTCCAGCGGCAACCCGCAACTGGATACGGCTGTAGAGCGTGCCATTCGCAAATCATCACCCCTACCGGTACCAGACGGCCGTTCACCAGACCGGGTGATTGATATCACCTATCTACCGTTTGAAAAGCCGCCGCAGTAATCCTCAGACATCATTAAGCATCACTGACTATAATCATCTCCATGAAAATGCCTACACTTCTATCGCGCACAACCCGCGGCCTGTTGGCTGCGCTCTCGCTGATCACGCTGTTTGCCAGCCCGGTTATGGCTCAGCTCAATGTTGAGGTCGTAGGCGCCGGCATGCAGCGCATTCCGGTGGCTGTGCCGAATTTCGGCGGGGATGAGGGGTTGGGCAAAGAAATAGCCACCGTTGTCCGTAATGACTTAGCCAGCACGGGTCTCTTCAACATCATCAACACCGACTCGCTGGTCGCCGAAGAAAATAGCTCGGTGGATTTTGCTGCTTGGCGTTCGCGCGGTACGGATGCTCTGGCCACCGCCACAACCACCCGACCTGGCGGTCAAATTGAAGTGCGCGTGCGTGTGGCCGATATTATTAAACGCGGCTCTCTGGGCAATACCACCATCACCGTACCGGGCAACCAGATGCGTCTGGCCGGCCACAAAGTCGCCGACTTTATTTACCAGAAGCTCACCGGCAATCCGGGTTATTTCTCATCCCGTATTGCCTACGTACTGAAACAGGGCAATGGCCCCGCTGCGCAATATCAGCTGATCGTAGCTGATGCCGATGGCCAGAACCCGGTGCCCGTATTCAAATACAACCAGCCGATCATTTCCCCCGCCTGGTCACCCGACGGCACCAAACTGGCCTACGTCTCTTTCGAAAAGAGCAAGCCGGTGATTTTTGAGCAAACGCTCAAAACCGGTGCGCGCCGCGCGGTTGCCAGCTTCCGTGGTTCTAACTCTGCCCCCGCCTGGTCGCCAGACGGCAGCCGCTTGGTCGTTGCGCTCTCACGTGAAGGCGGCACCCAGCTCTATAGCATTGCCCTAGCCACCGGCCAGGCAACCCGTATCACCAATACCAGCGGTATCGATACCGAACCAGCCTTCTCACCCGATGGCCAGTGGATCTATTTCACCTCAGACCGTGGCGGTAGCCCGCAGATCTACAAAATGCCGGCCAGTGGCGGCGGCGCGCAACGTGTCAGCTTTGACGGCAACTACAACGTAACGGCCCGCCCATCTCATGATGGCCGCACGCTGGCCTTCATTACCCGCCGTGACGGGGGTTTCAGGGTCGCCACCCTGGATCTGGCCACTCGCCAGGTTACCGTTCTAACAGACTCCCAGCGTGACGAGTCCCCAACTTTCTCGCCCAATGGCCAGATGATTCTGTATGCCACCATCCTGGGCGGACGGGGTGTTTTAGCCGCCGTTTCGGCCGATGGACAGATCCGTCAGAAGCTCTCAGCAGTGAATGGTGATGCGCGCGAACCGGCCTGGGGCTCTAATCGTTAACCAGTTTTTAAGCTTCGGCATGAAAAATGCTTCTACCTCAAGGGCTTGATCGCTTACAATTCTAGAAACTTCTGGAGCAATACTCGTGCAAAACATCACTCGCAAACATTTTATCCGTCTGGTACCGGCTCTGGCCGTTGCCCTTTTGGCCGCTTGTAGCTCGACCCCGGACAACAGCTCGGATCTGGCCAGCGTTGACGCAACCGGTACGTCCGGCGTGCCAAAGCTGTCTGCCGCTGCACTGGCTAAGCTGCGCGACCCCAACAGCCCACTGTCCAAGCGTAGCGTTTACTTCAACTACGATCAGTACGACGTCAAGTCAGAATACAACAGCCAGCTGCAAGCACATGCCAAGTTCATCGCTTCGGAACCTAACGCCCGCGTACTGGTTCAAGGCAACACCGATGATCGTGGTAGCCGCGAATACAACCTGGCACTGGGTCAGCGTCGTGCCGATGCCGTTAAAAAGCAACTCGTGCTGATGGGCGCACCGGAATCGCAAATCGAATCCGTAAGCCTGGGCAAAGAAAAGCCAAAGGCCCTGGGTGACAATGAAGCAGCGTGGACAGAGAACCGTCGCGCCGACATGCTCTACAACGGCGAGTACTGAGAATCTCGCTGAGAACCCCGCTTATGACCAATCGCTTTACCCTGCCGGCGGCGCTATTTGCCGCCGGTCTGTTTTGTGCGCTGCCTGCAAAAGCCGGTCTGTTTGACGATGACATTGCCCGCAAACAGATTTCTGACTTGCAGAAATCCACAAGCCAGACACTAATCGAACAAAACCGTCTATCGGAACAGATGAGCCGTGAAGTGTCTGAATTGCGCGGCCAGATCGAAGTGCTCACCAACAGCATTAATGATCTTGAGAAGCGCCAGAAAGATCTGTACCTCGACATTGATAACCGCTTGCAGGCTATTGAAGCCAGCAAAGGCAGGGCCGTTGCCAAGCCCGCACCTGTGGTGAGCGAGGCCAGCAAAGCTGATCCGAAAGCCACTGAGGCTAAAGTAGATACCAAGCCCGCGGACGACCCCGCTGCAGCATTGAAAGCCTATGAAACAGCGCTTGGGTTATTCAAAGCCGGCAAGTACAAAGAAGCTGCTACCGCATTCGACAAGTTCACCAAAACCTATCCGGATAACGACCAGGCACCTGCCGCTCAGTTCTGGCTAGGCAACAGTTACTACGCTGTTGGTGACTGTAAACAAGTCATTACTTCTCAGCAAAAACTTCTCGCGAAGTGGCCAAAGAATGGTCGCGCACCAGATGCCATGGCGAACATTGCCAACTGCCAGGCAGAGCTGGGTCAGAAAGCTGAATCGCAAAAGACCCTGAAAGATCTGGTTGCCAAGTATCCGGATTCCAAAGCGGCCGGCGCTGCCAAACAGCAACTCAAAAAGTAAGGCGCGATGACAGACACCGTGAGCGTGGACCGCAACCAGACGGTTCGTTTAAGCGAAATATTTTTTTCGTTACAGGGTGAAGCCGCTCGCTCCGGCTTGCCTACGGTTTTTATTCGCCTCACGGGCTGTCCATTACGCTGCACCTGGTGCGATACCGAATATGCGTTTACCGGTGGCACCACCACCCGTATCGAAGACGTACTGACTGAGGTAGCCAGATTCCCTACCCGTAACGTGTGCGTCACGGGCGGGGAGCCGCTTGCGCAAAAAACCTGCCTTGCCCTACTGGCTGCCCTGTGCGATGCCCAATACGATGTCTGTGTGGAAACCTCCGGCGCATTAGACATCACACCGGTTGATCCACGGGTTGCGCGCATCATGGATCTTAAGGCGCCGGCTTCTGGCGAAAGTAGCAAAAACCTATTGAGTAACATTGATGATCTGCGTCCAACGGACGAAGTAAAAATCGTGCTGGCCTCGCGGGCCGACTATGATTGGGCCAAAGAGATGATCAATACGCATGGCCTTTGCACGCGCTGTGACGTGGTGCTCTCTCCCGTTGCCGGACAATTAAACCCCACCGAACTGGCCCAATGGATACTTGACGATGGTCTAGCCGTTCGCTTTCAGATCCAGCTGCACAAATTGCTCTGGAGCGATGCCCGTGGCAAATAACGCGCTCAATGCACCACCCGCGGTCGTCTTGCTTTCCGGTGGCCTCGATTCGGCCACCACGCTGGCCATTGCCCGCGACCAGGGTTTTGCCTGTCACGCAATTGCTTTCGATTACGGCCAACGCCACCGCGCAGAACTGGATGCATCGCTCCGCCAGGCCAAAGCCCTTGGTGCGCTCAGCCACCGCGTTGTGCATGTCGACATGAACCAGTTTGGCGGTTCTGCGCTTACCGATTTTTCGATCGATGTGCCTGAAGCACACAGTCAGCCGGGCATTCCCAGCACCTATGTACCCGCTCGCAACACGGTGATGCTCTCACTCGCGCTGGCCCTAGCGGAAACACTGAGTAGCCGAGACATATTTCTAGGCGTAAACGCCGTGGATTACTCCGGCTACCCGGACTGCCGCCCGGAGTATATTGCCGCGTTCGAACAGATGGCCAACCTGGCCACCAAAGCCGGTGTAGAAGGTGCACGTTTCCACGTACACGCGCCGCTGATCGCCATGAGCAAAGCCGAGATCATCCGCATGGGTACTGAGTTAGGCGTGGACTACAGCCTCACCGTCTCTTGCTACCAGGCCGCGCCGGACGGCAAAGCCTGCGGCCACTGCGACTCCTGCGCCTTACGTGCGGAGGGCTTTGCCGCCGCGGGCATTGCCGACCCCACGCCCTACGTTAATCGCTAAATCGCGAAGCATTCATTAGCGCCTGCGCTCCCAACAGGTTAGCTGGGCAACCGTGTGCTGAAATTTGCGGGCTGTTTCACGAATTACAAAAGGCACATCCCGTGGCGCCCCTACCGGCACAAAGTCGCGATGTAGATGTGCATGCAAGGCATCCAGCGTTGTGTAACGCTCACCATCGCGCTTGAATCCGCCAAGCCACTGTTGTTTTGGCGTGTGCTCTTCCAGCCAGGTATAGGGGGAAGTCAGCACCAGCAAACCACCGGGCACAATCCGTTTGCCAATCTCATCCAGAAATTTGGCTGGATCATAAAGGCGATCAACCAGATTGGCTGCAACCACCAGATCAAAATCTCGATAGCTCTCTTTTAGATTACAAGCATCGCCCTGCCAAAAGCTGACCCGTTGCGCAGACTCCAGCAAGTCGAGTTTTTCTAAAGAGATCTCGCGGAACGATTGAAGCGCACCCTCATCGGTGAGAGCATAACGCACAGCGCCATCGTGCATCAGTTCATCGGCAAGGTTAATAAAGCGTGCGGAGAAATCCACACCAATCACCGATTTGAATCCTGAACGACCAGGCAACCCCTTTGCTAATTCGAAACTAGAGCGCCCAACCGCACAGCCGATGTCCAAGGCGCGATTCAGCGGTTTATCTTTCATAGCCTCTAGAGCAATCTCTGCGACTGTTTGCGGGAAGTTGGGCACATCAAAATAGCAGTGCCCGAAATGGAATTCAGCGTACTGCGCTAGCAGCGCATCATCTTCATAACGAGACACTTGCGGCACGAGCGCAGCATCGCCTACGACATAACGGAATCCGGCATGTTGAAAGAAGTGTCTACGGAAAGCGTAACGCGAGGCACGTAGCGCCTCATTACCACACGAGACCCACGACCCACCCTTGATCAGGTTATGCCGTTCATCAAACGTCGGGATTGAAAAATCATCGTACAGGGGATGCGCTTCAAACCCGGCAAAGGGATAAATGGGGGTGCAGGTCCACTGCCAGACATTCCCCACAACGTCATAGAAATCGCCATGTTTAAATCGATCTACAGGAACCGAACTGGCGCCCCCGGACAATCGACGTTGAGCAGGAGTTTCGGGCGTCACAGCCGCAATGTCATACAACCGATACCACTCGTCTTCGGTTGGCAGACGTACAGCGGTGCCGGTGGCTTCAGCTTTCCAGGCACAGAATGCCGCTGCCTCATGGCAGTTCACCTCTACCGGCCAATTCCACGGCATAGGAACAACATCCGTGATGAGGCGCAAACACCAGAGATCCGACTGTCGCACCCAAAATGTTGGTTGTGCTGCGTGCGAGAAGTTACGCCAGGCCAGAGCCTCTTCATGCCAATAGCGGTCTATGGCATAACCACCGGCTTCTACAAAACTTAAAAACTCGGCATTAGAAACCAGCATCTTGCTCGCGCTAAAGGCGGGAACTTCGGCAAGATACGACCCATATTCGTTATCCCACCCGTAACAGCGGGCATCACCACTGACCGTGCACGCATCGACATGAGGATTGCCTTTGCCCAACCTTACCTCTCCGGCAGGCACCTGAACCAACGTATTGTTCGATACGGCTGCAGCGTCAATGCTGCTCAACGAGGCTGGCGCCCAATCCGCCTGCGGTTGAACATAGTCTAGTTGGTGCTGGCGAATCAGCACCGATGATGTTTCCAAATGAATGAGCTCATGCTCAATGCCCATGAGAATCGCCCACCAGGGATTGTCCCAACCCATTGCCCCCTGCCATGGCGCCTCGCAAATAATCTTAGACACAGCTAACTTCACTTGCTGCCGATAGGCTTTAACCTCTGCAACACTCGGCCAATCATAGTGGGTCTCATCGAGATCATCCCAACTCATCTCATCCACGCCTACGGCAAACATCGCTTCGAAGCGTGGATTAATCCGTTCCGGGATCAACTTGGCCAACAACAGCTTATTCACAAAAAATGTGGCGGTATGCCCAAAATAGAAAATCAGCGGGTGCCGCAAAGAAATCGGCTTCTCGTAATAAGCCGCATCAGACTTCAAACAACCGAACAACGATTCATAGCGGTCAAAAGCCGCTTCAAAATAACTCTGGAGGTTCTTACGCAGGTCTGCTTCACTCATCCCGCACCAATCAGGCGATAGCGGGTAACTTCGGGCATTAAATGGCATCTTTAAACAGCTTTTTGATCAAATTATCCTTTCATTGTATGCCAATAGCCAAACTTGACTGATCTGGCTTTAGAAACTAAAATGTCGCCTCTTTGTTGTGCACTGGGGGTCGGTAGCTCAGTCGGTAGAGCAGCGGACTTTTAATCCGTTGGTCGTGGGTTCGAATCCCACCCGACCCACCAAATGTTATAAACAGCACCCTGACGGGTCGTTAGCTCAGTTGGTAGAGCAGCGGACTCTTAATCCGTAGGTCGAGTGTTCGAGTCACTCACGACCCACCACTTCTTAGTGGACCGTCAGCAAACAATCAACCGCCCATGAGGCGGTTTTTTGTTGTCTTTTACCCTCATATCTGGCATGTCAGGAGATTGCCTTTAAAATGCAGGCATGAAACCCCAAGAACGCCTGCATCGTGGCCTAGGGCAGCGACAGATAGAAATGATTGCCATCGGCGGCTGCATTGGCACAGGCCTGTTTATGGGCTCCGGAAAAACCATTTCCAGCGCTGGCCCAGCCGTGATTCTGATCTATGCCATCACGGGTCTCATGCTTTACTTTGTCATGCGTGCCATGGGCGAGTTGTTGCTGCACAATCTCGATTACAAATCCTTTGTTGACTTTTCTGATGACATCCTTGGTCCGCGCGCCGGATTTTTTGTGGGTTGGTCATACTGGTTCGCCTGGATCGTTGCAGCCATTGCCGAAATAATTGCCATTACGAGCTACGTGTCATTCTGGTGGCCAGATTTCCCGCCCTGGGCCTCGGCGATAGCCACGATTTCTGTCTTAACCACCATCAACCTACTGACCGTCAAAGCCTTCGGCGAACTTGAATTCTGGCTCGCCATTATCAAAGTAATCGCGATTATCGGGCTGATTGTGGTTGGCTGTTGGTTATCGGCCACAGGGTTTGTTTCCACCGACGGCGTCAAGGCCAGCATCACGAATTTATGGGCCTACGATGGCATTTTTCCGAATGGTTTTCCGGGGCTGATGGCAGGATTGCAAACAACGATCTTTGCATTTGCCGGTATGGAGATCATTGGCACTATGATGGCTGAAGCAAAAGAGCCCAGGAAAATGATCCCTGATGCGATTCGTAAGATCCCCTGGCGCATCCTAATTTTCTATATCGGCACAGTTACTGTGATGATGATGGTCACTCCGTGGGTAAATATATCGCCAGACAAAAGCCCTTTCGTAAGCATGTTCTCACTGGTGGGATTGGCGAGCGCTGCCTCATTGGTGAACTTTGTCGTCGCCAGTTCTGCGACATCATCGAGTAACAGCGGGATATTCGCCACGTCACGCATGTTGTATGGCTTAGCCCAGAACCATAAAGCCCCAGCTATTTTTGGTAAGCTTTCCAGCCATCAGATTCCAGCTGGGGGCGTCTTCCTTGCAACCTTATTGATGCTTTCCGTATCGATCATTTTGACAATGGTCGATTCAATGATGGAGGCGTTCCAGATGGTCGGCGCCATTGCCGCATTGATCTTTATATTTATCTGGTCGATGATTTTATTGGCACATTTAGTGTACCAGCAGCGCCATCCGCAAGCGCACAAACACTCCGCCTTTAGAATGCCTATGAGCAAATTTATGCCGTACGTCATATTCGCATTCTTTCTTGTGGTCATCTACGCATTGTCACTTGACCATGTCACGCGTATTGCCTTGTACGTGCTGCCCGGCTGGTTTGCTTTGCTCGCAGTCTTTTATCAGTTAAAACTTCGGGGATCTCGAACTTAAAGTTGTCTTGAGGGTCACAGACTACTGATTTTACGTGCCGATTTGCTTGTTTTAGGGTATAAATAACCTCAAAAGCAATAGGTTTTATCAAATGTCTTCTCAAAAAAACACGCCAAGTATTTTATCGACGCTGCTTTTTCGCACAAAAGCGGATCACCCGAAAGGCCGGGTTATTCGCTTTGATGAGAACGTGCCGGACATCAAACTAAGCACAGGCACGCTCAGCGACCGGATTATTTCTGCACTTGAGCGATCGACCCATCCTTTGACAGCCAAAGAAATCGCAGACTGCATTGGCACTTCGCAACCAAGATCTTCCAACAGGGTTCGGCAGCTTATCAGCGAGGGCATTGTGGCGGAAGTTAAGCTTGATGGGTGTATTACAGAGTACATCCTGGTCAACGACCCAAAGTTGCGTGTCGGCTGACACTATTTAAAAACAATTTATCTTGATGCCATGCTAGAACGTCTCGTCTACAGATCAAAGGCCACCGGGGAAGTAGGTAGCCTAGCCCTCTTCAATCTGCTCTCGCAGGCACGCCAAAAAAATGCCGAGTTGCACATTACAGGCCACCTAATTTTTGACGGCGAATTTTTCACCCAGTGGGTGGAAGGGCCGAGCAGTTCACTCGATAAGTTGTGGGCATCGCTACAGAAAGACGATCGCCACCAGCAGATTATTCTGATATCCCGCACGCCCGCTGATGCCCGCAGGTTTGCAGAATGGACGATGGCCTTTAGCAGCTACCCATCGCTCAATAGCCATAACATGCCGGGGTTTTTTCCTGTTGATGAAAATAGCGTTGCGGAACGCATTCAGGATCTCACCCATTAAGCAGGGCTTGCGCCTTAAGCGCAGCCAGTGCCGAGGTCTGGTCACCAAACTGGGCGTTTCTCCATGCGGCATCATGATAAGCATTTAGATACCGGGTGCCGCTGTCACAGAGCAAAGAAACGATTGAACCTGTCTCACCCGCTAATCGCATTTGATTAGCGACTATAAGCATGGCAGCGAAATTCGTTCCCGTCGATGGCCCCACCAGTCGACCCAACAAGGAATCGAGCAGGACCATAGCTGCCATCGATTCAGTGTTGGTCACCTCGCATACCTCATCAATCAGGCTTGGCAAAAAACTGGGAACTGTTTCCGGACGGCCAATGCCTTCGATCTTCGATCCCGACGCATGAACTTGTGGGTTACGGGTGCGCCAGTATTCGGCAAACACTGATCCCTCAGGATCTGCGAGACACAGTCGCGTATCGAAGTGCTCGTAACGGGCGTATCGGCCTATCGTTGCACTTGTACCGCCTGTGCCCGCCCCAACCACAATCCATTTGGGCACCGGGAAACGCTCGCGGGCCATTTGCGTGTAGATGCTTTGTGCAATGTTATTGTTACCTCGCCAGTCAGTAGCACGCTCTGCATAGGTAAACTGATCCATGTAGTGGCCGTCGATGCTTGCCGCCAGGGTTTTCGCCGCGGGATAAACTTCGTTCGCACTATTCACAAAATGACACTGCCCACCGTAAAACTCCACCTGAACAATCTTTTCTGGAGAAGTACTTTGGGTCATGACCGCATAGAACGGCAATCCAAGCAGTCGGGCAAAGTAAGCTTCACTAACGGCGGTTGATCCGCTAGATGCTTCAACGACCGGTTTGCCTTCTACGAGCCACCCATTGCATAACGCATATAAGAAAAGGGATCTTGCCAAGCGGTGCTTCAAACTCCCCGTAGGATGGGTGGACTCATCTTTGAGATAGAGATCAATACCAAGATCTTTGAGTTTGGGCAAAGGAAGCGGCAACAAATGCGTGTCGGCACTTCGACAGTAGTCAGCCTCAATGACATTGATCGCCCAGTTGATCCATTGAGAATCCCGGGATGATGTCGGGTGCATCGTTAAATGGCTCATTCGATCATTTCTTGTAAGAATTAGGTACGATCTTAGAGGGCTTTAGGCAGCCGCGCCACAGGTGGCCTAAGAAATTAAACATGAGCAGCCCATGTAAAACAGCAGACACCCCTATTCCATGAGATTAGAATGTCGGGCACAAGCATTATCTAAAAATCCACTTTTTAGGAACACCCATGAAAAAACACGCCATCTACCTGGCACTGATCGCCGCCATTGGCCTGAGCGCCTGCGCCAGCAAACCAGCCCCAACCCCAGCCCCCGCACCAGCCCCGACCGCACAGAAGATTGAACCTGTTGCCGCTCAGGTAACCGTATTTACGGCAACCGTTGATTCGGTAGACCTGAAGAACCGCACCGTCGTTCTGAAGGATGCCAAGGGCAACACCGCCCCGATGAAGGTTGCAAAGTCAGTCGCTAACCTGCAAAACGTTCAAAAGGGTGATGTGTTTGTGATCGAATATGCACAAGCTATTGCTGTTAGCCTAGTTAAAGCGCCTAAGGGTGCAACACCTGGCATTTCAGAGTCGCACAGCGTCTCTGTTGCCGGTCAAAAGCCTAACACTGAGCCGTTTGCAGAAGAAACCGAAACTGTCTACGCAACTGCCAAGATCGTAAACATCAACGCCAAAAATCAAACTGCTGTTCTGGCCACACCCGATGGCAAGAAGATCAAGGTTAAGGTTGATAAGCGTGTTACCGGCCTGAAGAAGTTTAAGGTTGGCAATGAAGTGCTCGTTGAGTACGTTCAGGACCTGGCCGTGGGGTTTGTGCGTCCTTCGAAATAAGCTTTAACTGCATCATTAAATGGCAGTCTGCGGGCTGCCATTTTCATTTACCCGTATCGGGTACAAATTTAAGCACATTGCCGTTAATACAATAGCGCTTGTGTGTAGGCGGAGGGCCATCATCAAAGACATGCCCCAGGTGAATGCCTGAACTGGCGCTACGCACTTCGACCCGTGTCATGCCATGCGCGGTATCTTCATGCAGGGTGATTGAGCCCGGCACCGGATTAAAGAAACTCGGCCAACCTGTGCCGCTATTAAATTTAGTATCACTGCGGAATAAAGGCGCACCAGTAATCGGGTCAACAAAGGTGCCAGGCCTTTTTTCATCAAGATGCGAACCCGTTCCCGGATATTCTGTCCCCTGCTCGAAAGCAATCTTTCGTTGCTCAGGCGTAAGCAACTGAAAACCGAGCCAATGCCAGAAGCGCTTCAAGTCCCCGTTATAGCCCGTGTAGCGAGACACTTCTTTACCCCGTTCAAACAGCACGATCGTCGGTGTTGCAAACAAAGCCTTTTCCAACACCCAACCTTTAGGCGGATTCGGATTCATCGTTCGCACGACCGGAACATCAGAACGCCAATGGTCTAGCACTTCTTTCTTGAATTGCTTGCAGTAGGCACAATCCTCAGCTTCAAACACCACCAACTGGCGTTGCGCGTTAAGTGATTTCGCATCCAATAGTTTATTGTCAGCAGCCGCTGTCTTCGAGCCAACGGCCACACGTTCGCTTACCCCCGGGTAAGAAACACCCGTTCCACCCAAGCCACAATAGCCATTAGGATTTTTCTTCAGATAATCCTGGTGGTAATCTTCGGCGGGGTAATAGACAGTTAATGGCGCGATATCAGTGGTCACTTTGCCTTTGCCTGCCGCGGTCAATGCAGCCTGATAGATCTCTCTGGTTGTTAAGGCGGTCTCTAGCTGCATTTCGTTCTGGATATAAATAGCACTACGGTAGTTTGAACCGATATCGTTACCCTGCCGGTCTACCTGTGTAGGGTCGTGGCTCTCCCAGAAACGCGCTAGAACTTCACTCAAGGTCACACGGGCAGGATCAAACGTCACTTTTACGACCTCTGCGTGGTTACGTCCCTGTGCTCTACCGTAATGCAACGCCCTTTCATGAGCCAGTACGGCTTCATAGTTACCTGGAATGTCGCCATTGGCGTAACCACTCTCCACGTCCAGAACGCCTGCTAGCGCTGACATACGCTTTTCAGCACCCCAAAAACAACCCATGCCCAGCACAATGGATTCGGCATTAGCAGGGGTATTCTTTAAAACCATTGGCGCTAGACTTAAGGGGTTGCTTGAGTTCATAGGGGCTTTCTCCTGACTACACGCTGCAACAGCAGCAATCACTAAGAGACTCATCCAAAATACTTTCACCACGCTAACTGCTCTCTGACTTAGCGTTAACAACCCGTTATTTTTTGGCTGCATCACCATTTAGTACCTCTCGATACTTCATCAGACTACTCGACATAGATTCATTGAGACCAGGGGGGACTCGGGACCAAGGATACCCCTTTTCTGCACGCTTCTCTGCATAATCAAATAGGGACATCATGTACTGCTTATCAAAACGGGATGTCGGTGCCTTGTGATTAAAGTCATCGGTTACAAATGCCATATTAAATCCAAAGCCATCCTGGCGTGCCGTGAGGTACGCCATGAAAATATCGCCATCGCCATGTGAATGGGCAAACTGAGCCAGTGCTTGATTGGCAATGGCAAGCGTCTTGCGTTCAACCGTTTGATAGTTTTCTGCTTCCAGAATGTCGTTGCGAATGAGATAGGCTTCCCGCTTACGGCCTTCCAGTAGCTTGTAGGCGCCTGTTTCATGAAACAAAGAGGCCGGGTAAATAAATACTTGCCGGCTTACGCCGCCATCGACATGCATCTCTTGGTAGTTCTTACCTTGATAGGCCGCATCGATCATGACCGGAGAAAAGAATCCCGGCAACGACGCAGAAGCAAGCATGACTTTTCTAAAGAGCTCCAGCGATTCGGGCGTGCCATAAGCGGCAATTTTTCCCATATTCCATATTATCGGCTGCCCTGTGTCCAGATTAGTGGTCGCGATAAGAAGCCAACGATTTTTAACCGCGTACTCACGTGCCACTTTGAGCAAAAGATCTGGCGTAATTTGCGCTGAAATCATGTTGTAGAGTGGGGTTGTATCACTCAGCCCATCTGAAAAAAGCACCGAGGCATACGAGCGTTTACGGTAAATATTGTCTGAGGTAATGCTGGTATATAACTGCTTGAGCGCCCCATCGTATTCCGACCCCAGAAAAGCGAATGGTGCCATCAGCGCACCCGTGCTGACCCCGGTCACCATATTGAACTCTGGACGCGTACCATTTTTAGTCCAGCCATTCAGAAGCCCAGCACCAAAAGCACCCCGGCTCCCGCCGCCCGAGATTGATAAGTAGTTAATAGGTGCACCGGGCGCATCCCGGTTCATGATCCGGAGCGAAGCTTCCAGGTCCTTCAGCAATGACTCAATGCCGCTGCGCTGATACGTGGCATAACGCACGCCCTTCATACCATCAATACTTGCCTCGTTAGCATAGAGCGGTGGTAACGCAGGCGCCCGCTCAAGATTTTTCCAGGCCGGTAATGCGCCAACGATAACAACTGCCAGCAACAGTCTGGCCAGACGATTTTTCATGGTGTTTTTTAATTTAGTGCATTCGCGTAAAATGAGAATGTACATTACTTACAGCGATAGGCTTAACATGCCATCGAGTAAGTAAGTGGGCGGGATTAACCAGTTCGCCCCGATTCTGGTTCGTTTTTTTCAGGTCGCTTCATGGCTAGTCGTTTCACAACATTTTTTGTTTTCGCCGTTTTCCGCCTGCTGGGGCTGCTTCCGCTCTTCGTTCTTCAGAAGATTGGGACATTTGTTGGCTGGATTGCCTGGGTGATGCCGGGCACCTACAAACGGCGCGCCGCTCAAAACATCGCTTTTGCTTACTCCGATGCGCCGCGCGCTTTACAAAAGCAATCGATGCAGCAAGTCTCACAAGCGTTTTTCGAGCTGCCCTATTTATGGTCACCGCGTAACGCCAATCATTTGCAAGATCTGGTGGTCTGCGATGCATGGCCATTAATCGATGAGACGCTTGCTCAAGGGCGTGGACTTATTCTGATCTCTCCGCACATTGGTTGCTTTGAGATGCTTGGCCCAATCTACAGCCAACGACACAAGGCGACGGTCATTTTCAAAGAACCCCGTATGAAATGGCTGAGAGATCTGATTAATCGCATCAGGTTTTCTCCCCAATTAACCCTGGTTCCTGCCACGCAGGCGGGCGTTAAAGGCCTGGTCCGGACTTTAATGCGGGGGCAAACAATCGGTTTTCTGCCAGATCAGGTACCCACTGCGGGAGATGGCGTTTACGCACCTTTCTTTGGGCAGCCCGCATACACCATTACCCTAGTGCAGCGCATGCAGTCTTTACGGCAGACCCCCATCTTTACGGTAGGGCTGGAGCGGCTTGATCATGCGCAAGGGTATAAATTTCATGTCGTCCCCATGACGTCGCCGCTCTCTGAAGACCCGATTCAAGCGGCGACCCAAATGAATCAAGCCCTGGAGGCGATGATTCGCCGGATGCCCAGTCAGTATCTCTGGGGCTATAACCGTTACAAAAGACCCCGCCCGATAAAGACAGCGCCATAAACTTGTTTGCAATGCGGCTTGCCGTACAGCGTAACGCTGGTTAGCATAGACATATGAAAAAATTTGCTCTGTTTACCGCCGCGGTTTTAATGATGAGCGGTTGTGCCTCATTCGATATGTCTGCGAGCCATCTGCGCAATACCGTGCCGCGTTTCACAACGTTTAGCACCTTGAGCCCGCAGGCCATGACCACCTGTATCGACAACGGCTGGGTTGCTTCCGGACATACCCGTCTGACAACGACTCGAACAGACACTGGTTATACATTGCAGTCCAACCAGAAATTGGTGCTAGATCATGAAAAGGTGCCCATGTACTTTGTGGATATCAACACCAGTCGAGAAGGGGCTTCGGTACGCTTTTACACCAATCGCGCCGATGAAATTGCCGATCGTTCCATGATCAGTATTATTCAGCGCTGCGATTAATGCCTGAGTCGGCTAAGAAATCCCATAAGCATTAAATGGTTTTGTCTAGTACGGCAAAGTAATTCTGGACTTCGTGCCGAGTTGGGTATAAATTCTGCATATAACAAACTAAACATTACATACCCCCATGGGACTCACAATGAAATCAAAAAATCCTTACGTACGCCTACTCAACTTCATGCGCGTTTCGAACAATGAAGATAGTGGTTTCAGCGGCTGCGAAGAAGTCATGGCCTATATGCACGAAGCCAATGCTCTGGGCAAGATCGTCAAGATCACTGACCTAGTACAAAGTCTGCAGTTTGGTACAGGCCCGACAGTGCATCGTAAAGTCACTGAGCTGCAAAGCCGCGGACTAATCGATATCAAGCGCTCGGCAACGGATGGTCGCGCAAAGTCTTTGGTACTATCTGACGCAGGCACGAAGCACCTTGAAGCGCGGAACAAAGCCATGAAGGTTGTTCTGCAAGGCTAATGATGAACCCGCCCGAAGCTGGCAACGGGTCGGTTATCGATAAAAACGAACGATTCCGTCTGCCCTCTGGCAATATTGAGTACGGGCGGTCCCAGCCAAAACGGAAAGCACCCAAGCGCCGAGAATCGCAGCAGCTATTAAAGCGACTAGCCTTGGGGCTAGCGACATTTTTAGTGTCGTTAGTTATGGTGGCTATTGTTTATGGTGTTGCCGTGTCTTCCGAGTTTCGTGATCTGACCCTAGAGAACGGAACAACGGCTGCAGTTGCCCTGTTAATTGGCTGCTTCACACTACCGCTCGCCACGCGAGTGACACTCAGTCGTCAGACAAACCTGCTGATATGCATAGCCGTGCTGGCAATCACGCCTTGGACTTATCAACTAGGCAACCAGCAAGAGCTTGCCGGCATGGATCTGGCACCCGGTTTCAATTTCGTGTTCGAGATTCTGCTCGCAGTATTGCTGTACCGCATTGCATCGATTTCACGCAACCATTAAACGTGCCGGCCATTGTCTTTTTCGAACTCAGCATCGCGCTATTGTTAGTGCTAGGGGTATGGGGCTGGCTCTACTGGCACCGCCCACGTGATGACGATACCCCACCAGAATAGCGTTCTAAATACCTGTAAATTTTGGCGCCCGCTTATTGCGCAGCGCATCGAGTCCTTCGGCATAATCTGCGCTCGAATAGACTTCTTTACGTAGCTCTTCTAAGCGCTCAAATTCAGAGGCCGACATCTCTCTAGCGCTTAACAACACATTAATCATTTCTTTTGTTGCCCGAATTGTTAACGGGGCATTGCTACCTATCTGCTCCGCTAAACTAATACAAAATGATTCCAAGGCTGCCGTGGGCACGACATGATTAATCGCTCCCGCACTAGCTAAACGTTCTGCCGGCATCGGTGCAGCTGTAAAAAGAAGTTCCTTAAGCAACTGCGGCGTCAATGATCGGGTGAAGGTTGATAAGCCATTAATGTTGTACGGCACACCCAGACGGGCGGGCGTTAGGGCGAATGTTGTCCCGGTTGCAGCTACCACAATGTCACAGGCGAGCGCGAGTTCACAAGCGCCACCCCATACCGTCCCCTCAATCATGGCAATGACCGGAGCCGGAAAATTATGCAAGGCGCGCGTCATGCTCGGCAGTATTTCAGCCCAACACAAAGGGTCCTGCCCCGCTGGAGGCAGCTCGTCAACATCATGGCCTGCTGACCAAACGTGGGCGCCCGGATTCGCTCTTAAAATAACCGCTCGCACCCTGCTTTCTGCAGCCATATTCAGCAGTTCTGTCAGCCGCTGAAAAAAGGCCTCGTTCAAAACGTTGCGCCGAGCATCATTATTCATGGTGATAACGCCAAGATCACCCCTAAGCGAATACAGCAGTGGCATCACGCATGACTCACAATTTAGTAATGACAGCAGATTCCGGTAATCGGGACTTTGGCAAGCCGGCATTGAAGTCCTGTTCGGACTTGCGACCCAATGCCACAATGACCTGACTGGCCAAACCCTGTGCTTCCAGATCAAGCGCTTGATCCATAGCGGCTGCATCGAACCCCTCTATGGGACAAGCATCAATGCCCATCTCGGCCGCGCCCAGAAGCAGAAAGCCCAGCGCAATATACACCTGACGCGCCGACCATTGCAGAAGCCCTACAGCGCTTTGCTCATGCTTTTGAACATAACCAGAACGCACCTTATGCTGGTTTAAACGAGCATCTTCTGTGGCTAGGCGGCCATCTTTAGTTTCCTGATCCAGCACCTGCTGCAAATACACCTCATCCATTCGCGTCCGAGCGCACATGACAACCACCAAAGCGGCATTTTTAATTTTCGGCTCGTTATAAGCAAAATCACCCGAGGTGCCAGCAGCCACCTTTGCCTTGGCGGCTTCAGAGCTGGCTAAAAAGAAATGCCAGGGCTGTGCATTGGTTGAAGAAGGACTCATGCGCAGCAATGCACAAACCGCATCCACTTGCTCCTGACTCAATTGGCAGGCCGGATCAAAGGCCTTAGTCGTTTTACGTTGCTGGGTCAAATCAACAATATGCATTTGTAGTTTCCTTACACGCTTTCAGAGCACGCTAAGCTTGCTTCAGCTAGTATATTAACCGGATAAGACACGCTCATGACAGATCTCGATTTATATACGCTTACGCCAGTTTCGATGACAGACATACCTGCGGATTCGCCTATTGTCTGCGCTACGCTCCGCCTGGCTCAAACCCTGTCTCTTGCGCACGATAAGCAAAAGCAGGCGGGTTCAGGTTGGCGCACACTCAAAGCAATGACCCTTGGTCAATGGCTTGGCAATTTACACGATGCACTTGCTCTACGCGGCAAGGCACCCGCCGCGCTAAACCATCTACGTGTTTTGAATCCCTTTCAAGAACAATTGGTCTGGGAGTCAGTGATTCAATTTCAGATCGATACGTCCACAGAAGCGCTTTTCGATCTGCAAGCGCTGGCTGCTCATGCCTCACAAGCGCATAAGCTTTCAATCGAATGGAACATCCCGGTTGATGGCAGCGACCAGGGCAGCGAGGAACAACAGCAATTTCATCAATGGCAAATTGCCTTCAGAGCTTACTGCCAGGAAAAAAAGCTCATCGACGGCGCCAGTCTTCACGCACAGCTGATCGACCACCTGCCTGAGGTTGATCACGCGTTGCTTCCAAGCCAGCTCTGTTTCGCGGGTTTTGACCACTACACCGCACTAGAAAAAAAACTGCATGCCCAACTCGATGCCCGCGGCATTAGGGTTTCTGCGATTGACCAAGCAAGGCGCCCGGGTCATGTCTCGCACGTCCGTCCGTCGGACATCGGACAAGAATGTCTCACAATTGCCGCTTGGGCTCGGGAGCAATTGTCCAACAATCCACAAGCACGTCTTGGCATTGTGGCCCCCGATCTTGAGACCTATCAACAGCCCTTACAAGATGCACTAGAGGACATGCTCACACCCGAGCATATCTTTGCCCGTAATGCACACCAGCCGCGGCCATTCAACATCAGCCTCGGGCAGGCTTTATCCAGCACGCCCATCGTTCAGTGCGCCCTCACGCTACTACAACTGATCGGTACACGGCAGGACATTGATCAGT
>JBDLTI010000033.1:0-19572 GCA_039805865.1 Pseudomonadota bacterium
TCAAGTCCCTGAGCCAGCGCTTCAAGCAGTTGCGTCGACAACCCTTCATCCAGCGTTAGATGCCGCGTGTCTAGTAAGGTGATGTCTGGTAATACCGCATCGGCATGCGCCCGCTCCGGCAAATCGAGTCGTTGATAACGACCGCTCTGCACATTGGCCCAGCTCTCCGGTGAAGGCGTTGCCGAACCCAGCACAACCGGCACGCACGCCTGATGCGCCCGCCAGACGGCAAGATCACGTGCGTGATAGCGCATGCCTTCCAGCTGCTTGTAGGCCGGGTCATGTTCTTCATCAATGATGATGAGGCCCAGCTTGGGCATCGGTGTAAAAACTGCAAGCCGTGTGCCGATAACGATTTGTGCCTCACCGGTCAGTGCCGCCGCAAAATGCCGGGCCCGGGCAGCCTCTGTCACTTCGCTATGCAGACTCACCACGGGCACGCTTGGAAAGCGCTGCGCAACACGCGCTTCAAGCAAGGGGGTCAGATTGATCTCTGGCACCAACAGTAAGACCTGTTTACCTTGATCCAGCACCGTCTTAATCAAGCGCAGATACACTTCGGTTTTACCGGAACCGGTGATCCCGAATAAAAGATTGGCCGAGTAACCATCCAGTCGCGGCAACAGATCGCTCAGCACTTTCGATTGACCGGCGGTGAGTGTCGGGCTGAGATCGATCGTCGGTTCAGACGTGTCATCCACTTTAGCCGGAGCCAATTTACGGCGCTTCACTGGGTCTGGCTTACGCAAACCGGTTGGAATTGCCTGCAGCAACGCCTCACCGGGCGCCGCCTGATAATAGCTCGCCGCAAACAGACACAGGTTGATCCAGTCGGCAGGCAACGGCGGCAAATCACGCAAAATGCTTTCCGCGGCTTTGAGCTGGGTGGCATCGGGTGCCTCTGCCGCTATCTCTGAACCCTGTAAGGGCAAAACAGCCAGAATCACCCCAACACGCCGCCCGGTGCCAAATGGAACAACCACCCGTAGACCCACATCAGCTGGCGTGGCATCGGCCGGGGCGAGGTAATCAAAATTGACCGCCAGCGGCGCATCAATCGCCACACGCAAACGCCACAAAATCGCCTGATTTTCAAGGGGTTTTTGCATGTCCGACCGTTATCCCCGCGTTAGCGGATATTTCTTAACGGAGTTCTCTGCCAACTCGTGCAAAACACTGATATACATAAGAAAATCGGTGTTTTCACATTGTGGATAACTTTGTGGGTAAAAGACCCGAAGCAGCCGTCTTGATAGGTTGAAACCAGCCACAGCAGCGCCCTGCACTCGGGTCTTCCCATCCATCCGAATTACCGACCTGCGCGCATTGCACGACCGACCGAATGGACCGTATCTACCAGCACCGATACGTTCTCTGGCGGCGTAAATTGATTGATGCCATGACCCAGATTAAAGACATGGCCGGTATTCGCGGCACCAAAGCTCCGCAGCACCTTTTCCGCCTCACGCGCCACCGCTTCCGGCCCTGCACGCAGAATCGTCGGATCCAGATTGCCTTGCAGCGCAACACGATCACCCACACGGGCACGGGCCTTGCCGATATCAATCGTCCAGTCCAGACCCAGGCCATCAGCACCGGTATCTGCCAAGGCCTCAAGCCACAAGCCACCGCCCTTGGTAAAGACGATGGATGGAATACGCTCACCATCCCAGGTTTTATGCAATGCGGCCACAATGCGCTTCATATAGTTCAATGAAAATTCATGGAAGGCTGCTTCCGCCAGCGTGCCACCCCACGAATCAAAAATCATCACCGCCTGGGCGCCCGCTTCGATCTGGGCATTGAGATACTGAATGACCGACTCGGTGGTGACGTCCAGAATTTTGTGCAGCAGATCCGGGCGGTCATAAAGCATCGACTTGATTCGGGCGTAATCATCCGAGGCGCCACCTTCAACCATGTAACAGGCCAAAGTCCATGGGCTGCCAGAAAAACCGATCAACGGTACGCTGTTATCCAGTGCTTTGCGAATCTCGGCGACAGCATCGATCACATAGCGCAGTTGATCATGGGGATCCGGCACACACAGGTTACGAATTTCCCATTCATCTCGTAACGGTCGCTCAAACTTCGGACCTTCACCTTCAGAAAAATATAAACCCAGACCCATGGCATCAGGCACGGTGAGAATGTCGGAGAAAAGAATCGCGGCATCCAGGTCGTAACGCGCCAAGGGTTGCAGGGTCACTTCGCAGGCGTAAGCCGGGTTTTTACACAGCCCCAGAAAGCTACCAGCGCGCTTACGCGTCTCGCGATATTCCGGTAGATAACGGCCGGCCTGTCGCATCAGCCATACAGGCGTGGTTTCGGTAGGTTCCTTAAGTAAGGCGCGCAAGAAAAGGTCATTACGAGGACGGGACACAATAACTCCAGACGATCTTATCAATGGTAAAAAATAAGTAGCGAATTAACTGCCGGAAACGTTATCTCGACGTTCCAGCGTAATACCCAGTTGTTTGAACTTACGATACAAATGCGTGCGCTCCAAGCCACTCTGCTCGGCCACACGCGTCATGTTGCCACTGCTTCGTGAAATATGATGCGTCAGATAAAGACGCTCAAAGGCATCGCGCGCTTCTTTGAGCGGCATCGCATAAAACTCGGTGAGCGATCCATCCGATTCATCATCCGATCTCTCTGCCATCGGTTCAGCGACAGACAGCAATAGACCATCGACATCCTGACGGCTGATCGTTTCATCGAGTGCATTCAACGCAAGATTCTTCAAAGCACCGAGTAACGAACTCCAGCCACCATCTGCGCCGCTCCAGTTTTTCTGGCGCAGCACATTCAGTGCATCGGGCGCCATGTTGCGATGGGGCACATTGCCCTGTTCGCAGAGTAGCGTCAGCAATGCCGGCAATAGCTCAGGCAAATCATTGGCAGATTCCGAGATCGCCGGCAGACCGACCCAGACATCACTGAGTCGATTAACCAATGCGGCATCAACACCGCTCTCGACAATCGCCTCTGCTGAAACACTGCTGGCCACCACCAGCGTCAGACGGTACTTGGTCAGACGATCGAGCACGAAACTCAGATTCATCTGAGCCATACGCCCGGCGCCATGCAGCTCAGGAAGAAACAATACGCCACCCGCATGCTGTTCCAGCATTTCCTGGGTAATCGCCCGACTTTCCTGCGAGAGATTCAGCCAGGGTGCATGCGGTGTGAGCAGGCTGCGGGCACCCACCTCGGCGATCAGCCCCTGGGCACCCCGCAAAAATAGAATCGGGGAATGCTTCGCAGACTGAGCAATGCGTTGCCCGAACTTTTTTAGCAATCCGATCTGTAAAAGAGAATCGACTGCGTAATGTTGGCGTGCCGCAGATGCATCGGGCTTCAAACATTTCTTTACCGTCGCGAGCAGCTTTTGCAGCGCAATCGGTTTTTCGAGAAAGTCAACGGCACCAATGCGGGTTGCTTCAACGGCAGTATCGATCGTGCCATGACCCGACATCATCACTACCGGCATGGTAAGCAAACCATTCGCTGACCATTCCTTTAGCAACGAAATGCCATCCGCATCCGGCATCCAGATGTCGAGCAGCACCAGATCAGGTCGTCGGCTGGCGCGAAGCTCACGGGCCCGCGTAGCGTTTTCGGCCAGCATAATGCTGTGCCCCTCATCCGCCAGAATTTCCGAAAGCAACTCCCGGATACCAACCTCGTCATCAACTACCAGTATTTCTGCCATATCAGGCTCCTACCGACTTCTGTGGTTCTTGATTAATGGATTCGGTGTCGTTAGCCACCTGCAAGGTAATACGCACTTCTGCACCACCCATCTCTCGATTAGAGAGAAAAATTTTGCCGCCGTGCTCCTCGATAATTTTCTTAACGATGGGCAAACCCAAACCTGTGCCCTTAGGCTTGGTCGTTACATAAGGCTCAAACGCGTTCGCCATAATTTCTGGCGGGAAGCCCGCACCGTTATCTGCAATCATCAGAACAACCTGTTTGCCTGCAACATTGGTTGCAACCTCAATCCTGGCATCTGCCAGACCCTCTGTTGCATCTTGCGCATTACGAATCAGGTTATGAATGATCTGCCGCAACTGCGTCGGATCCCCTTTGACCTTAGGGAGCGCAGCCGCAAGCTCAGCATTGATCGGCGTTCTGGAGCTTTCATAAAGCACCAGCATATCGCGCAACAATTCGTTGAGATCGATGGCCATCAAATTAGCTGGCGGCAGACGCGCGTAATCGCGGAAGCTATCCACCATGTGTTTCATAGCCTGAACCTGATTGACGATGGTGCGTGTCGAACGTTGCAACATATCGGCATCGGCGTCCGCCAACTGTTTCGCCAATTTGTGCTCTAGCCGCTCTGCTGCCAACTGGATGGGCGTTAGTGGATTCTTGATTTCATGCGCCAGGCGTCGCGCCACTTCACCCCAGGCCGTTGCCCGCTGTGCTGCAATCAGCTCGGTAATGTCATCAAACACGACCACGTAACCGCCGCCGGATTGTTCCGGTAATTCCGAGCCATGCACCATCAACTGCTGTTTACGTCCATCCGGCAAGACACGCTCTACCTCGATCTGCCAGGAAGCATCGCCATGTTTGGCAAAGCCATCTCGAATCGTCCGCGCCAGGTGCTCCTGTCGTGGCCAGGCTTCGAGCGGTTCTGAAATCAAACCGACCCAGTCTTCTGCCAGCAATGTTTTAGCCGCGCCATTAACCGCTTTTAAAACAAAGCGCCGATCAAACGCCAGCACCCCGGCAGATAGGTTATCCAGCACTTCCTGCAGATAGGCACGCGCCCGTTCCAGATCCCCCCGATGTCGTTCGGTTTCAGTGTGCGCCTCGCGCAACTGGAACGTCATGCGGTTGAACGATTGCGTCAGAATGCCCAGCTCATCGTTGCTCACCACCGTCTGCTTGGGAGAGAAGTCACCAGCAGCGACCGCCTGCGTACCCTCAGCCAGAATGGTCAACGGAGCCGTAAACCGGCGGGCCAGAATGAACGCTGCAGAAAAAGCAGCCGCTAGCGCCAACATCAGGGTAAGCGTTAAGGTAATGGCATAAAGACGCGTCAACCCATCGCGCGCCAATTCCAACTCTCGATATTCACGGTAAACCGACTGCACCGCCTCTGAATCGGCTGCAAGCTTCGCTGGCACCGGCACCACCACTTCCAACAAACGATTAGCCACATGTTGCGGTGAAGCGGTCGGCAGCAGCACAATGGCCCGAAGAATGGGCAACCCGGTACTATCAGCCTCGATAACGCTAAAAGCCCCATTTTTACGGGCTTCAGTCACCTGGGCCGGCAGTGGCAGGACGGGTGTTTCGCCGCGCGTCAACGTGCTGCCAATTACCTCGATGCGGCTACCTGAAATTTGTAACAACGCCGTTGATTGGGCGCCAGTTACCTGTTTGAGCTTGGTGAGAACAGCGGGTGCTTGCGCAGCATCACGCTGAGCGATTGCAGTTGCCGCATCACGCGTTGTGCTCACCAACCCAATCGTCACACCTTCTAGTGCATCACGACCCAGGTTCAAACCTGCTTCTAGGGCTTGTTCAACGCGCACATCAAACCAACTCTCGATACTGCGCGTTACAAACTGTACCGATACCGCATAAATCAGGGCACCGGGTACCAACGCCATAATGGCCAGCATGAGCATTAAACGGAACTTGAGTCGTGCGCCAAAAATCTGCTGCCGGTGATCTCGCCACAAGCGGAAAAGCTGAACGCCAATCACCAACACCATCGCCGCGCCCAGCAGAATATTCAGGCCCACCAACCAGGAATAATGGCGCGCGAAGAAATCCGTGTTTGCTGAAGCCTGTGTCAGCAAAAACAATAATGCCACCGACACTAGGGTCATGATGAACATGGCCAGGCGCATTATTTGCCTCCTATGACGGCGGGAACCGTCAAACGGAAACTGCGCCAATCACTATCCAGACGCCAATCGCGATCACCAAACGAAACCACTTGAAAGGGTTTTGGCAAAAACGCCGGATCCAGGCGGAAGCGCACCTGCACATCAACCACCTCACCGGCACGAATCCGCCCGCCGGTGATAGGCCAAATCACGGGACGCGCCACATAATTCAACGCATCCGAGAGATTCATGAAGTTGCGGCCTTCCTGCCCTTCAGTCACCCGGTAATTCCGTACCAGGGCGTTATAAGTCAAACGTCGATCTGTATGAGCCGCATACAATGCTTCATCAACCCAGTACCAGCGTGGGCGGCGCACCTGCGCCTGAATCTGAAACACCAGCGGAATTCCATGGTTGACCGCATCCGTCAGGGAAGGCGAAAGTTGCAGCGCAAAGCTGCCGTTCAAATTCACCGCCTCTTCACTTTGCGTCAGCGTCACCTCTCGCACTTCTGCACCCGCATGCGCTTGCAACGCCTGCGCACTGAATAAAAACACAGCGACAAGCAACCACCATTTCAAATAGAAACGGTCGTTCAATGTCATGCCGGCACCTTACTCAAGAGGGCGTAAAAAAATCCATCGTGCCGGGCATTGGGTAACAACGACGTTTGTGATTCAAGCACTGCATCAGCGTGCTGCGCCATAAAATTGGCGATCTGCGTCTGGTTTTCCAACGCAAATACCGAGCAAGTGCCATACAACAAGCGGCCACCCGGTTTGAGCAAAGGCCACAAGGCCTTCAGCAAACGCTTCTGCGCTCGCGCCAGAGCGTACACATCGTCATTTCGACGCAGCCACTTGGCATCCGGATGGCGACCCGCTACACCAGACCCCGAACAGGGCGCATCCAGCAGAATGGCATCGAAGGGCCGCTTGGCCCAGGGCGCCGCTGTGTCAGCCGCGTCAGCACAAATAACCTGGACGTGTCGATCCGCCGGAAAGCGTGATGCTGCCAGCGCACGCGTCAACGCGGCACAACGATCCTTGTCTGATTCAACAGCGGTTAGTTCAATCGCGGCCGATTCGAGCAAGTGCGCCGCTTTACCGCCCGGCGCAGCACAGGCATCGAGCACGCGCATCCCGGGTTGTACGTCTAACAGACGGGCAGCCTGTTGCGCACCGATATCCTGTACCGCGACTAAGTGCTGCGCAAAGCCAGGCAAGCTTTCAGCGGCAACGGGTTGTGCCAGCAACAACGCATCCGGGCCATCTTCCGGAACGCGGGGCTGAATTTCTATGCCTGCAACGGCCAATTGCTGCTGGTAGGCATCGACGCTGGTGGCCTGGCGGTTTACGCGTAGCCCCATCGGCGGCTTGCGATTCCCGCCCGCGGCAATGGCTTCCCAGTCATCGGGCCAATCTGCCTGCAGGCGTTCTAACCACCACTGCGGATACTGCCAATCGGCTTCCTGATTATTGGCAATCGTTTGATCCAGCACGGCACGCTCGCGTAATGCACGGCGCAATATGGCGTTAGCAAAGCCGCGGTAACGCCCGGCTGATAATGTGGCCGCAGCCTCCACCGCCTGGTCGACACCCACGTGGGCACGCTCCGGATGCATCTCGAGCCAGCACAGTGCAACGCGCAACAGGCTACGCAGCTCATCTTCAGCCGTCGGCCGATCAAGCAAGACCGACAACTCGACATCACCCCGACAGTAGCGGCGCAATGTCGCGTAGGTCAGATCAATCGCCTGGGAACGCACGGCATTTTCCGGCAAGCTACGTTGACGTAAATTTGCTAACACCACGGTCAGACTGCGCCCGTAGGCCACTACTTCCGTCACGCAGGCCGCGGCCGTTTGCATGGCCCAGGCTAACGAGTCCGGAGCCAGCGTCGATGGCGGGGCAACGGCTTTGCGGGGCCTGCTGGCAGCAGCCGGGCGCACGGTGCGAGGGCGGGTTGGCGTGTTATTCATTATTGGTTTGAGTGTAGCATGTTTACAACACCATCTAGAGGCATAATCTGCCCATGACTATCACTACGCAGCACCCCCTAGCACGTGTCCAGCACGTCCGCCGACTCCGGCAACTCATGGTCGGCATGCTCTGTCTGGTGAGCCTTCAATCATGGGCATGGAACGCTACCGGACACCGCGAGGTGGTCGCCATTGCCTGGTCTGCACTCACCCCGCAAACACAGGCCGCAATTGGATCGCTACTCCGCGAACAAGCTCTGATTCCGAACCTGCAACACCTTTCTGCGCAGGACGCCTGGATGGCTGCCGCACCCTGGCCCGATGAGCTGCGCGACCAGGCAGAACCTAAAGGCACACTCGTGCCCGCACCTCGCTCGACACAACAATGGTTAGCGCGGGCACGCACCGGAGAGGGGACACGCCGCTGGCATTTTGCCGACCGCAATATTGCCAAGCCCTTCCATCACCAGAGCGCGCATGGCTTGCTGGAAGAAGCCCTAACCGAGCAGATTCGCTTGCTGAGTGACCCAACGCTATCGCACCAGGATCGTGCTGTGGCACTGGCCTGGGTGAGCCATCTCGTGGCCGATGCCCACCAGCCCTTGCACACCGCTAGTCGCTTCGATCCCCTCGACCCCGGGCAACTCGATGCCGGCGGGAATATGGTCACGGTATTGGATGCGGGACGCCGCCCGCCGGAACCGCTGAGTCTGCATCGCTGGTGGGACGAACTGCCTGGCCATGCCCGACCGGGCACCCCGCGCTTTGAAAAAGAAACGGCGCGACTATTAAATCAGGCGCAGCAAATACGCGATGCTGAAATCCAAACACCGCCCCTGCTCTGGATTGAAGAGTCCTTCAACATTGCACGCGACCAGGTTTACCCGGGCCTCGTGCTTGACCCGGAAAAACCAGGCGCTTTCCTGGTCAGGCAGGATTACTGGCTAGAAGGCCGTGACATCACTCGTGCCCGCATCGCACTCGCCGCTCGGCGGCTCGCTAATATCGTGGCCCGGGCACTCATAGACTTAAATTAACGCGCCATCGCTTCCAGCCTTGCAATACGTTCGGCTGTTTTAGGGTGAGTCGAAAATAGCGTATCTATCCCACCGCCTGCCAGCGGATTCATGATCATCATCTGTGCCGTTGCCGGATGTGCCTCAGCGGTAGGGAAGGGTATACCCCGTGCGTAAGCATCAATCTTTCCTAACGCGCTGGCTAGAGCCAACGGATCCCCACTGATTTCGGCACCGCCACGATCTGCTTCAAATTCACGTGCGCGTGAAATCGCCATCTGAATCAACATCGCGGCAATCGGTGCAATGATCGCAACAATAATGCTCACGACGGCATTGGCCGGGCGACCTTCTTCGTCGCGTCCACCGAAGAACATGGCGAAGTTGGCAAGCGCAGAAATGGCACCTGCCAAAGTTGCCGCAATCGTCGACGTGAGAATATCGCGATGCTTGACGTGCGCCAGCTCATGTGCCATCACGCCGCGCAACTCACGTTCGCTCAACAGACTAACGATACCGGTGGTTGCAGCCACTGCCGCGTTCTCCGGATTGCGTCCGGTGGCAAAGGCATTCGGTTGCGCTTCATCAATCAGATACACACGTGGCATCGGCAACGCGGCGCGCGCCGCCAGATCACGCACCATGTTGTACAGATACGGCGACGAAGTTTCATCCACGGGCTGCGCGTTATACATACGCAACACCATCTTGTCTGAAAACCAGTAGGCAAAGAAATTCATCCCGCCACCGATCAGCAACGCCATCATCATCCCTTCACGGCCACCGATCAGACCGCCGATCATCATGAACAGCGCCAGAATGGCCGCAAACAGTACCGTTGTTTTAAACCAGTTACCCATGTCATCACCTCTACAGAGAATCGTTATGACCCATGGCGCCTATTAGAACCGCAGGCGCCTTAATAAATCCTTAGCAATTCACTCGGCAATTGGCGTTATGCCATCAATTTTCAAGTGAGTAGGGTACCCACAGGAATCGGATGGCCACGTAGGAACTCCGCCGCGGGCAAACGCTTACCGCCGGGTGCCTGCAAGATCTCTAAACACAAGGCACCTTCACCACAGGCCACTACAACGCCCGCTTCATCCGACGAAAGAACCGTACCCGGTTGACCAACACCATCGACAACCCGTGCCGCCCAGATCTTGATCCCTTTGTCACCTGCATGCAGTACAGCACCGGGGAAGGGGTTATAGGCACGAATCTTCCGATCAAGCACCATAGCAGGTGCTTGCAGGTTTAATAAGGACTCCTGTTTTTCCAGCTTGTGCGCATAAGTCACACCAGCCTCAGGCTGCGCTACGGCAACGAGCATCTCGCCCGCTGCCAGTTTTTTCAGCACCGCAACAATTCGTTCGGCACCTAACGCCGCCAGGCGATCATGCAACAACGCCGTGGTATCCGTTGCCTCAATCCCAACGCGCGCATCATCAACCACGCCGCCAGTATCCAGGCCCACATCCATCTGCATGACGCAGACACCGGTTTCGGCATCACCGGCTTCAATCGCACGATGGATCGGCGCAGCACCACGCCAGCGCGGCAAGATGGAACCATGAATATTCAGGCAACCATATCGCGGCATATCCAGAACAGCCTGCGGCAGGATCAGGCCATAGGCCACCACCACCAGCACATCGAGGTTGTAACTGCGCACCAGCGCCTGGGCTTCTTCATTGCGCAGTGATACCGGCTGTTCGACCGGTATGCCACGTTGCAAGGCCAACTGCTTCACCGGCGAAGGCGTCAACTGCATGCCACGACCCGAAGGCCGATCCGGTTGCGTCAACGCAACGACAACATTAAAGCCAGCATCCAGAATGGCCTGCAGCGCGCACTCTGCAAAGGCCGGTGTTCCGGCAAAGCCTACACGCAAGGTCATACGTTCTGCCGTGCCAGCTTAGCCAGCTTATTCTTGATACGGGTCTGCTTTAACTGCGACAGATGATCGACAAAGACTTTGCCGTTCAAATGATCAATCTCGTGCTGGATGCAAATCGCCAGCAGCTCACCCGTTTCCAGTACATGTTCTTTACCATCCAGATCCTGATAGCGAACGCGCACATCGGATGGGCGGTCCACCTTGTCATAAACGCCGGGCACAGAGAGGCAACCCTCTTCATAGGTCTGCATGCCACTCAACGACTCGATCACCGGGTTAACAAATGCCTGCAAACCTTTCTGATCTTCCGACACGTCGATTACCACCACACGCTGATGCACATTCACCTGAGTCGCCGCTAGGCCAATACCCGGTGCTTCGTACATGGTCTCTGCCATATCCGCGACCAGCTTACGCAAGGCGGCATCAAACACCGTCACCGGCTTGGCTACTGTGCGTAGCCGTTCATCAGGAAATCTCAGTATCGGTAACAGGGCCATGCGTGTACTCGTTATGGGCGCACCCGCGTTGCGGATGTGTAAAATGATTTATGCTTATCTCGGGCTGCCACAGAATGGCGCCGCTTTCGGATCAATATTATAGCGATGCGTCCTAAATTCAATCGTGCTGTTTTACTGACCATCGTCCTTATGGGGTTATCTTCGGTCGCGGCTTTGGCCGAGCCGCTGCCTCTGGTGGTGCCGGAAGCAGCTTTTGGCGCTCTGCCGCGCATTACGGGTGATACGCTCAATCAGCGTTTGATGGATCAATACAGCACCATCCGGATACAGCTGTCTGAATCCGACGAACGCCTGCCACCTGATACACCACTCCTGGTGTTTCGGCAGGGCTTGCGCCTGAGCACGCCCGAAGGGCAAGTACTGGGCGTGCTTGCTGTGCCCGTTGGCAGCGGACACACGTTGAGCCAAAAAGCGGAATCAGCAGAAATTGCCAACCCGGATCAGGCAGGTGTGGCATGGATGCGCCTGCAATCGCTACAACAGGAAGTGATGCGGGGTGATAGCGTCATGACCCGTGCTGAAGCAAAAACATACGCACCCCCCATCTGCAAACCCTTACCCCTTGCTGAACGCCCCATGTCCACCCCACAGGTGATGGCCATCGTCAGCCAATCCAATAGACTCGCCTCTGGCGGAGACCTCCTGGCCGTATCGGGCGGGTGCGCCGCTGGACTCACCCAGCGCAGCACCGTGACACTCTGGCGCCCCGCGGTAGCCACCTATGGTCGCAAACTGGATCAACCGGTAGACGACACCCGCCATGACTCTGACAGCGTTTTCGATGACAACCCCGCCATTAGCCGCAGCCAGACACCGGGTCATCGTGTCGGTAGCGCCGTAGTGGTGGTTTCCTACCCGAACACCGCTATCATCCGGATTCAACAAATCATCGAAGCGGTTCAACCCGGCGACCTTGTGCGCCTCAGCCCTACAAAGACTCAACCATGACGCCAACCAGTGCAGCGCAAAACCAAGATGAGCTATGCGGCTGGTTAAACCTCACGCTGCCCGCCGGCATCGGCCCACGCAAGCAGCAGGAACTCCTGCGCGCCTTTGTCCACCCAGCCGCCATCTTTGATGCCGGCCTGAGCGCTGTGGCGGGCATTATCGGCAGCAAACTCGCGCAATCGCTATTTGATGGCCTGACCAATAAGGCACAGCAAGCACTTATTGCCACCACGCTGGCCTGGCTGAATGAACCGGGCCATCACATCGTGACCCTGGCCGACCGGGAGTACCCGCAACGACTGCTGGAATCGGCCGACCCACCGAGCCTGCTTTATGTCATTGGCGACCTCATCTATCTGAACTATGCGGCCATTGGTGTGGTTGGCAGCCGCAACGCCACCCCGCAGGGCATCGAAAACGCACTGGCCTTCTCCCGGGTGCTGGCCGATGCCGGCTTCACCATCATCAGCGGCCTGGCACTCGGCATTGATGCGGCCGCCCATGAAGGCGCGCTACGTAGCGAGGCGCCGAGCGGCACCATTGCCATCATCGGCACTGGCATCGACCGGGTCTACCCAGCCAGCAATAAGAAACTCGCACATATCATCACCAGCAAAGGCTGCATCATCTCCGAGTTTCCGCTCGGTACCGCGGCCACGGCGAGCAACTTCCCGCGCCGCAACCGGCTGATTGCCGGTTTATCGCAGGCCTGCCTAGTGGTGGAAGCCGCGCCGGCCTCCGGTTCTTTAATTACGGCCCGCCTGGCCGGCGAGCTAGGGCGTGATCTCTTTGCCATTCCGGGGTCAATCCACGCGCCGCAATATAAAGGCTGTCATGCGCTCATCAAACAGGGTGCCAAACTGGTGGAGTGCGCCCAGGACATTCTCGAAGAACTGCGCCCACAGGGCAGCAGCGCGCCAGACAGCACCCCTGATACGCCCTCCGGCAACCCGGCGCACGCGCCACTCATTAATGCACTGGGGCACGACCCCAGTACGCTGGATCAATTAATCAGCCGTTCCGGGTTGACGGCAGACGTAGTTCTTGCGATGCTGACCGAACTCAGTCTGGAAGGTGTTGTGACAAACCTGCCGGGCGGGCGTTATCAACGCCTCATCCGCAGCTAACCGGCATCTTTAGGCTATCTGACTGACCCAACGCGATAGGTTGCCCCATGCTCGACATCCTTGTTTATCTATTCGAACACTTCGAAGAACTCGGCGCCGGTGACCAACAAACCACTTTTGAAGAGTCTCCGTTATCCGAGACCCTGATCGAGGCCGGTTTCGAACGGGAAGAGATCGACGAGGCCTTTGGCTGGCTCGCCGGCCTGAGCGGCGAACGGCACCGCGCCATCTGCGCCCCTTCCGCCGAATCGGTGCGCATCTTTACCGATCGCGAATATGAACATCTCGGGCACGACTGCCTGAACTATCTATTTGCGCTGGAAAAGCAAAACGCCGTACCTGCCGGCCTGCGCGAACTGATCATCGACCGCGCCATGGCGATGGAAGACCTGACCCTGGATCACTTCAAAATCATCGTACTCATGGTGCTCTGGAGCCGCAACCAGGCGGTCGACGGATTGCTGGTCGAGACGCTGCTCGACGACATGAGCGCCCCCTATAATTAATAGCGCCGAATCACGGATTGCTTGCCAATCCCGGCGCGGCCTCCTATGATGCGGCGGTCACTTACGAGAAGCACCCCATGGGAAAAAAGTTAATCATTGCCGAAAAACCATCCGTCGCTCTGGATATTTCCAAAGCGCTCGGCGGCTTTACCAAGCATGATGACTATTATGAAAGCGACGATTACGTCCTTTCATCGGCCGTGGGTCACCTGCTGGCGCTGATCTGCCCGGAAGAATTTGAAGTCAAACGCGGCAAGTGGACCTTTGCTCACCTGCCCGTGATTCCCCCGCACTTTGATCTACAACCCATCGAGAAATCGGCACCACGCCTGAAAGTGCTGCAAAAGCTGCTGCGTCGCAAAGATATCGATGGCCTGATCAACGCATGCGATGCGGGACGCGAAGGCGAGCTCATCTTTAATTACATTGCCCAGTACGCCAAGGCCAAACTGCCGGTGCAGCGTCTGTGGCTGCAGTCCATGACCAAGGACGCCATCCAGAACGGATTCGCCCACCTGCGTGACGGCAACGAAATGCAAGGTCTGGGCGATGCCGCCGTCTGCCGTTCGGAATCAGACTGGCTGGTCGGTATTAACGGCACCCGTGCCATGACGGCATTTAACTCCAAGACAGGTGGCTTTCACCTCACCACCGTCGGCCGTGTGCAAACGCCCACGCTGTCTCTAGTCGTTGAGCGTGAAAAAGAAATTCGCGCCTTTATTCCCCGTAACTACTGGGAAGTCGAAGGCGAATTCCAGGCAGCGGGCGGCAACTACACCGGTCGCTGGTTCGACGAAGGTTTCAAAAAAGGCGAGGATGAACACGCCCGTGCCGAACGCCTGTGGCAAGAACAACAAGCAGAAGCAATTCGCGGCGAATGTCTGGGAAAACCCGGCGTTGTTACCGACACCGCAAAGCCAGAAAATCGGCTATCTCCCCTGCTTTTTGATCTAACAAGCTTGCAACGTGAAGCGAACACGCGTTTTGGGTTTTCTGCAAAAACCACGCTATCGATCGCCCAGGCACTGTACGAACGCCACAAGGTTTTAACCTATCCGCGTACCGATTCTCGCGCACTGCCTGAAGATTATTTACCGACCGTCCATAACGTATTGGCCGGTCTGCCGGATATTTATGCGCCCTTCGCCAATGAGATCGTTAAAGAAGGCTGGGTCAAACCGAACAAGCGTATCTTCAACAACACCAAGATCTCGGATCACTTCGCCATCATCCCGACCGGCACCGTACCCAAGAGCCTGTCGGAAGTTGAAGCCAAGCTCTACGATTTTGTTGTGCGCCGCTTCCTTTCGGTTTTCTATCCGGCCGCCGAATACCTGGTGACCACCCGCATTACGCGTGTCGGCAAGCACCCGTTCAAAACCGAAGGCAAAGTCCTCGTTAAAAAGGGCTGGCTCACCGTTTACGGCAAAGAAGAAAGCGACGAAGAAACCAATCTGCCGGCCGTGACTGACGGCGAAACTGTACAGACGGACGATGTGCGCGTTAAAGCTTCGGCAACACGCCCACCAGCACGCTACTCTGAAGCCACGCTGCTCTCCGCCATGGAAAGCGCCGGCAAACGTATTGATGACGATGAACTCCGTGCCGCCATGGCCGGACGCGGCCTTGGCACTCCAGCCACCCGCGCCCAGATCATCGAAGGACTACTGGCTGAACAATATTTACTACGCGAAGGCCGCGAACTCATCCCGATGGCCAAGGCGTTCAACCTCATGACGCTACTGGAAGGTCTGGGCGTTACCGCGCTCACCTCACCAGAACTGACGGGTGAATGGGAGTCCAAGCTCGGCAGCATGGAGCGCGGCGAACTGTCGCGCAAACAATTCATGGCCGAAATTGCCCAGATGACCGAAGACATGGTCGCCAAGGCCAAGAACTTCGAACACGACACCATCCCCGGCGACTTCGGCACGCTGACCACGCCATGCCCCAAGTGCGGCGGCGTCATGAAAGAAACCTACAAGAAGTTCCAGTGCGGCAGCTGCGACTACGGTCTCTGGAAAACCGTGGCCGGTCGCCAGTTTGAAGGCGCCGAAATCGAAACCCTGATTAAAGAACGTCAGGTCGGCCCACTTAACGGCTTCCGAAACAAGATGGGGCGGCCGTTCGCTGCGCTCATCAAGCTCAACGACGAACACCAACCTGCTTTTGATTTTGGTAACTCAGACGACAGCTCCAGCGAACCGGTTGATTTCAGCGGTATCACCAGCGTAGGTGCCTGCCCGAAATGCAAGGCCAACGTCTACCCGTACGTCACCTCTTACGTCTGTGAAAAATCGGTCGGCCCGGAAAAGAGCTGTACCTTCCGCTCTGGCCAGATCATTCTGCAACAGCCAATCGATACCGAGCAGATGTCCAAGCTGCTCACGGCGGGCAAAACCGATCTACTCAAAGAGTTTGTCTCTTCACGCACCCGTCGTAAATTCTCTGCGTTCCTCGCGCTCGATAAAGACGGCAAGGTCGGTTTTGAATTTGAACCGCGCCCGGTAAAAGCTGGGGCCGCCGCGAAAAAGGCTTCACCGAAAAAGACGACGGCCAAAGACGCGGATACCGAAGAAGCCAAGCCCGCTAAAAAAGCCGCTGCCAAGAAACCGGCGACTAAAAAACCGGCCGCTAAGAAGCCCGCAGCAAAAAAGCCAGCGGCTAAAAAGGCCGCTAAAGCCAAGGAATAATGGCAGGCTTGCAGAACAACACCCCGGTACCGGATGAGCTACGGCTACGCGCCGGAGGCCAGACGCTGGCACTGACTTACCCGGACCTAGGCGAGGTGACATTGAGCGCTGAGTTTCTTCGCGTTCACTCGCCCTCGGCCGAAGTACGTGGCCATGGCATCGGTAATGAAGTGCTGCAAACGGGCAAAGAAGACGTGTGCATCACCGGCATTGAACCGGTGGGCAATTACGCCATTAAACTGATATTTTCGGATGGGCACGACAGCGGTCTATACTCTTGGGACATCTTCAACGAATTTGCCAGAAACCATCATGCACTCTGGCAGAGTTACCTACAGCGGCTTGAAAAAGCCGGCTATCAGCGCAAGGTTTAATGTGACACATCAAGACAACACCACCCACTTCGGCTACGAAACCGTTAACGAACGGGAAAAAGCAGGGCGTGTACGCCAGGTATTTGATTCGGTCGCCACCAAGTACGACATCATGAATGACCTTATGTCCGGTGGCCTGCACCGCCTGTGGAAAATTTTTACCATCGGTCGCAGCGGCGTGCGCCCGGGCATGAAGGTGCTCGATATCGCGGGTGGCACGGGTGACCTAGCCAAGGCCTTTAGCAAGAAGGTTGGCCCATCGGGTGAAATCTGGCTCACCGACATTAACAACGCCATGCTCACCTGCGGGCGGGATCGTTTACTCAACGCCGGCACCGTGATCAAGACTGCACAATGTGATGCCGAGAAATTGCCGTTTCCCGATGGCTACTTCGACATCGTTACCGTTGCCTTTGGTCTACGCAACATGACCCATAAAGATGGTGCGCTGGCTGAAATGCGCCGCGTGCTCAAACCGGGCGGCAAACTCATGGTGCTGGAGTTCTCCAAAGTCACACCGCTGCTCGCACCCATTTACGACTTCTATTCCTTTAAAGTGATTCCACAAGTCGGGCAGATTGTTGCGCAGGACGCCGATAGCTATCGCTACCTAGCTGAATCGATTCGCATGCATCCCGATCAGGAAACACTGAAGCAGATGATGGAAGGCGTGGGCTTTGATCGCGTGCAGTATCACAACCTCACCGGTGGTGTCGTTGCGCTGCATATTGGCGACAAGTTCTAAACTACGCCATGCTGCATAGCCTGTCCTTACCTGTGATCAATCGCGCGCTGCGCGATGACCCGTGGGCAGCTTCACGCCTCGCAGCCTTTGCCGGTGCCTCTTTGCGTATTTCGATGGCGGAGCGCTCGCTCATGCGTTACACCATCGAGCCTGATGGTCTGCTCGCTGCCCATCAGGTCTATGGTGACGACGAACCGACGCTATCCATCGACTTGCCCGGCAACGCGGCATCGCTGTTTATGAGCCATGGCCGCCAGGGTGTGATCAAAGCCGCCAAGATTCGTGGCAACATCGATCTGGCTAATGCGCTGAATGATGTGATGGACCAAATTCGGCCAGATCCCGAAGCTTTTCTGGCCTCAAAGATCGGTGATATTGCGGCACATCGAGTGATGGGCTTTGCTCAGGCATTCAGACAAGGGGCAGAGCAGTTGGTAACGCGCTTAAAAGATCAATTCACGGAGCACGTTGCTGAAGGCCAATCGGTGATCGTACCTACGCCTGAAGTACATGCCTTTATGGACGATGTGGATACGCTACGCAATGATGTCGCCCGTCTACAACAGCGGGTTGAACGTTTAACCTCCCGTTAAAGTCCAGTCCCCTTGCACCAAAACAAAAGCCACCCGAAGGTGGCTTTTGCGTTTTAGGTAGTAATACCTGAAACTTAGTGCTTGTTACGCAGTTTCTTGATGGCAGCCAGCTGACCAATTGCATCAGCCAGTTCTGCTTCGGCCTTGGCGTAATCCATGCTGCTATCACGCTTCTGCAGCAGCTCTTCGGCAGCCTTCTTGGCCTGCTGAGCACGAGCCTCATCCAGATCGTGAGCACGGATAGCGGTATCCGCTAGAACCGTAACCATCGTCGGTTGCACTTCCAGCATACCGCCGGAAACGTAGACGAACTCTTCACCGCCATCTGGCAGCTTGATGCGTACGGCACCCGGGCGGATGCGCGTCAGCAGCGGGGTGTGGCGTGGCCAGATACCCAGCTCGCCCGATTCACCCGGCAGTACCACGTGATCAGCTTCACCCGAGAAAATCATCTCTTCGGCGCTGACTACGTCTACATGGATTCTTAATGACATATATGCTCCTGATCCGCCGCACGTTGCCGCGCGGCGGGGGGATGGAACTTCCGGTTACTGCAGTGTCTTGGCTTTTTCGATGGCTTCTTCAATCGAACCCACCATGTAGAAAGCCTGCTCTGGCAGATGATCCAGCTCACCTTCAACGATCATCTTGAAGCCCTTGATCGTATCCTTGAGGGAAACATACTTACCTGGCGAACCGGTAAACACTTCAGCCACGTGGAACGGCTGCGACAGGAAGCGCTGGATCTTACGAGCACGGGAGACGGCGAGTTTATCGTCGGCAGCCAGTTCGTCCATACCCAGAATCGCGATGATGTCACGCAGTTCTTTGTAACGTTGCAGCGTTTGTTGAACGCCACGGGCAACCTTGTAGTGCTCTTCACCAACCACATGCGGGTCGAGCTGACGCGAAGTCGAATCGAGCGGATCAACGGCTGGGTAGATACCCAGAGCGGCGATGTCACGCGACAGAACAACGGTCGAGTCCAAGTGCAGGAAGGTGGTCGCAGGCGATGGGTCAGTCAAGTCATCGGCTGGCACGTAAACGGCCTGGATCGAGGTAATCGAACCGGTCTTGGTCGAGGTAATACGCTCTTGCAGACGGCCCATTTCTTCAGCCAGTGTAGGCTGATAGCCCACAGCTGAAGGCATACGACCCAGCAGCGCGGATACTTCGGTACCGGCCAGCGTGTAGCGGTAGATGTTATCGACGAAGAACAGAATGTCACGGCCTTCGTCACGGAAACGTTCAGCCATGGTCAGGCCGGTCAGCGCAACGCGCAGACGATTTCCTGGAGGTTCGTTCAT
>JBDLTI010000034.1:0-19430 GCA_039805865.1 Pseudomonadota bacterium
TTGATCGACGTTCAAAAAATCGACAGCACGCTTGGCGATGCCGTGACCATTGATGCGCTATGGACGATTAAATCGACCGCCACAAAAAATAGCCCCCATGCATCGGTGAAACCGAAGTCTGTTAAATCGGATACAGATGCCGCTACGCACCCTGCCAGCCACACTGGTCGCGCCGTCATCACTGAACCGGTGTCAGGTTCCGGATTTGATGCCCTGATAGCGGCGCAAAGCCGTGCCTTTGATCGATTAAGTACTGACATTGCCAAGTCAATTCGCCCCTAATGAGGACTAGGCCGCTTTGGTTGCAAGGGGTATTGCTCAAAAACGAGGGCGACAATCTTTGATGGGCGTCAATGAATGTGCTTTTAGCGCATCGAATGATGCCCACGACCACCAGATATAGACGACAATACAATCGGGATTGTCCTGTGCCAAGTGTGCCCAATGAAACCTGAAGCCGTTCAGAAAATTAGGAATATTGTTTTTGACGCTGCGGTTGCGCTGGTAACGATTCCTTTTGGCCTGATTCTAGGGCTCGCAGGTTTTGCCTTGCCTCTAAAGGTACGGTTCTGGCTGGTTAAATGTTGGCGTCGCTGCTTTACGTTCTTTGAGCGCCATATCCTGGGCATACGCGTTGAAGTTATCGGGATCGAAAATATCCCTAAAGAGCCCTGCATTGTTATTTCTAACCATCAATCAGCCTGGGAGACGGTGGGTCTGCAAACCTTGTTCTCTCCGTGTGTCTTTGTATTGAAAGAAGAATTACTCAAGATTCCGTTTTTTGGCTGGGGTCTTAAGGCGGTCAAGATGATCGCCATCGACCGGGAATCTTCTAAACAGGCACTGAAGAAAGTCACTGAGCAGGGACTGGACCGAATTCATTCCGGCATCACAGTGATTGTCTTCCCCGAGGGCACCCGCGCCGACCCGAACGAACGGCTGCCCTTTCAGATTGGCGGCGCCTATCTGTCCAGCAAGTGTCATGCCCCGGTCATCCCTGTCGCCCATAATGCCGGTACCATCTGGCCCAAAGGCTCCTCAGTCAAAGGGCCTGGCGTTATTCGGGTGGTCATCGGCGAACCGATTATGCCGGGGCTGCGCGCCCAGGCACTGAACGACCGCGTCGAGAGCTGGATTCGGCAACAGAACACCGAAGCGGCTAACTAAAGTGTCTTACAAACAATCGGGCGCCGCACCAGCACCCCATGCATTTATGCAGGCCCACCGCATTACCCTCCAGCTATCGAGGTTTATTCGCGCAGAATTCATGCGAAAATTGCCTCAAATAGCGCCTTTTAGCAAAGATATCTCTGTTGGTTACGGCCAACTGGTATATTTAGCAACGCAATAAGTTTTTCACTCGAGACCCCCATGAAACGTGTTGATGATTTCCGGTTGATGTTCGGAAAAAAGGAAATAGTCCCAATTATCATTGGCGGGATGGGCGTGGATATTTCCACGGCAGCGCTCGCCCTGGAAGCGGCTCGCCTCGGTGGCATCGGTCACATTTCGGATGCCATGGTTCCTGACGTCTGCGACAAACGGTTCAACACGACTTTTGTTAAAGATAAGACCAAGTTCTACAAACTGAATATTCCCAACTCTGACAAATCAGCGGTTAAGTTTGATTTGGGTCTGTTGGCAGAAGCCACCAAACTGCACGTCGCAGCAACCATGGAAGCCAAGCGTGGCGATGGCATGGTGTTTGTGAACTGCATGGAAAAGCTCACGATGAATGCGCCGCGCGAAACGCTGCAGGTGCGCATGGCCTCTGCGCTAGATGCTGGCATTGATGGCATTACATTAAGTGCCGGTTTGCACTTGGGGTCTTTTTCGCTGATCGAAAATCACCCGCGCTTTCGCGATGCCAAGCTTGGCATCATCGTTTCGTCAGTACGTGCGCTGCAAATTTTTCTACGAAAAAACGCGCGTCTGAACCGCCTACCAGATTACATCATCGTCGAAGGCCCGCTGGCGGGTGGCCACCTAGGCTTTGGCCCAGACTGGGCACAGTATGATCTGGCAACCATTATTGCCGAGATCGTTCAATACCTTAAGGCAGAGCATCTGGATATTCCTGTTGTTGCTGCTGGCGGCATCTTTACCGGTAGCGATGCCGTGTCTTTCCTAGAGAGTGGCTCTGCCGCAGTTCAAGTGGCAACGCGCTTCACCGTAGCCGATGAGTGCGGCCTGCCCAACAAAGTGAAACAAGAATACTTTAAGGCGAGCGAGCAGGATATCGAGGTGAACAACATTTCACCAACCGGTTACCCGATGCGTATGTTGAAGAGCTCGCCCGCCATTGGCTCGGGCATCCGCCCTGGGTGTGAGTCTTATGGCTACCTGCTTGATGGCAATGGTAACTGTGCGTATATCACTTCGTACAATCGTGAAATTGCCAACCATCCAAACACCAAGAATATATCGGTGATGGATAAGACCTGTCTGTGCACGCACATGAGCAACATGAATTGCTGGACCTGCGGACAGTTTACTTATCGTTTGAAGGACACAACCTACCGACTGGAAGATGGTAGTTATCAGACATTAAGTGCAGAGCATATCTTTAAAGACTACCAATTCAGTACGGATCAAAAGATCGCCCTGCCGTCAGCAGTCTAATTGCCTTATGCTCGGGCAGTGACGTCAACTGCTCGCACCACATGCAAAGCCAATCCCATAAGGATTGGCTTTTTTATTGGGCACAGACGCCTATAATACAAAAATGCCTTGGAATAAATTTTTAGATTTCGCACATATATCACCTGAAGCCAGCCTTGTTGTAATGCTGACCCTGGCCGTTTTCGGCGTTTTATTAACGCGTATCTTTAAGCTTCCCTCGATGCTCGCCTATCTTTCGATTGGTCTGCTGATTAGCGCAACCGGCATTGATCTCATTCCGGGTGACAACGACATCAGGGAAATTGCCGAGTTTGGCATTGCCTTTCTGATGTTCTCTATCGGTTTGGAATTCAGCATTGCCCGTCTTTTACAGATGCGCCAGAAGGTATTTACACTCGGCCCTTCCCAAATGTTCCTGACTGCCATTGGCAGCATGTTGATCACGTGGTTAGGCTACGACCAGGGTTGGCGAGCCGGCCTGGCTGTTGGCTTAGCCATCGCGATGTCGTCCACCGCGATCATGGCGAAACTTTTAACTGAAAACTTCGAACTTCATTCGCGACATGGCAATCGCACCATGGCCGTACTGCTATTTCAAGACTTAGCAGTCGTCCCCAGTCTGCTCATTATTCCAGCACTGGCGCTCAACGAAGGCAACCTCGGCAATGCGCTATTAATTAGCCTGGCATTGAGCATTTTGACGCTCGTGCTCATGTTTTGGATAGGTCGCAAATTGGTAACCGGTCTATTTGCGTTAACCTCACGCTTTCATTCGCCAGAGCTTTTTATGCTCACCGTGCTCTGGCTCGTTTTTGCACTGTCTTTCATGACTAACAGTGCTGGCCTGTCCGAAGCGATGGGTGCGTTTATCGGTGGGATACTGGTATCTGAGACCCTGTATCGCCATGAAGTCGAGGCTGACATAAGGCCGTTCCGTGATGTGCTGCTGGGGATTTTCTTTGTTTCCATCGGCATGATGCTCGATGTAGGATACGTTCTGTCACACGTGCCCATTATCTTGGCGGGGCTTGCGTTGCTTATTGCAGGCAAAGCATTAGTAACGCTTGCTGTTGCCCGTATCTACCACGCACCCTGGCCTGTCGCTATTCGCACAGCCGCTCAGCTCGCCATGGCCGGGGAGTTCGGCATTGTGCTCTTAACACTGGCTTTCAATCAAAGCCTGATCAATGATGAGATTTTCCAGTCAACGCTGGCTGTGATGCTCTTATCCATGTTTGTTGCACCATTTCTGATTAATGCCGCAACGCGCATTGCGAGACACGTCGATATCAACTCAGCACCTAATGCCAACACACCGATCCTAGAACAGCACACACATCAGGATGGTCCATCGCATTTGGAATACGATCACCACGTTTTAATTTGCGGCTTTGGTCGCACCGGACACGTTGTTGCCGAGTTTCTTTCTGCCGAAAGCCTGCCGTGGGTGGCCATCGATATCAATGCCAACCGCGTTCAACAGGCCACCCACGAATACGGCCACATTATTTTTGGACGTGCTGAACGGCCGGAAGTTCTAAATGCAGCGGGCTTACGAACCGCACGCCTTGTTGTGATTTGCTTTCCGGATCCGAATTCTGTCGAGCGCATGCTCGTTGCCCTCCGACGGACACGCCCTGATGTGCTTATTGTTGTGCGCGCTCCAGACGATAGTTTCCGTGATCGTTTCGTGAGCCTTGGCGCGACCGAAGTCATTCCGGAGGTTTTTGAGAGCGGTCTGGGTATCGCCGAAGAAACCATGCGGCAACTTGAAATACCCCCCGATAAAACTCGCGCCAAAGTGAATGCGATTAAAAATGCACGCTACCGCAGCACGGGCTCAGCCTAACCTGGGCCGCCGTCAAAAAAATATGTGTACCTGACAGGCGGCCCAGAAGTACTCGGTTGTTTTACGGCAGGTCAAAACGATCTGCGTTCATTACCTTGACCCACGCAGCAACAAAGTCATCAACGAACTTCTGTTGGTTATCGTCCTGCGCATACACCTCTGCGATGGCACGCAGTACTGAATTAGAACCAAAAACCAGATCAACACGCGTGGCGGTCCATTTTTGCTTACCGGTGCCTCGCTCAACAATGTCGTAACTATTCCGACCTGTTGGTGTCCAGCGGTAGTTCATATCCGTCAGATTGACAAAGAAGTCGTTGCTGAGCACGCCTTCGCGATCGGTGAACACACCATGCTTGGTCGCGCCAAAGTTCGTACCTAACACGCGCATACCACCCACCAGCACCGTCATTTCCTGTGCCGTTAAGCGCATCAGTTGCGTACGATCCAACATCAGTTCCTCGGGCGTGACGACATAATTTTGCTTCTGCCAATTACGATAGGCGTCTGCTACGGGTTCCAACACCGCAAATGATTCCGCATCGGTTTGAGCCTGTGTGGCATCACCCCGACCCGGCGAAAACGGCACGCTGACGTTGAAGCCGCCTGCTTTTGCTGCCTGCTCAATACCCACGCCACCTGCCAATACAATAATGTCAGCAACGCTGGCCCCTGTTTCTGCCGAGATCTTTTCGTAGACGGCAAGCACGCGTTCAAGGCGGGCAGGCTCATTGCCTTCCCAATCTTTCTGAGGTGCCAGGCGAATTCGTGCGCCATTAGCCCCACCCCGCTTATCCGACCCACGGTAAGTGCGTGCACTATCCCAGGCCGTACTCACCATATCGCTGACCGACAGACCGCTAACAGCTATTTTGCCTTTGACAGCAGCAACATCGTAATCTTTACGACCAACCGGCACCGGATCTTGCCAGATGAGATCTTCTTTAGGGACATCCGGCCCCACATAGCGCGCCTTAGGACCCATGTCGCGGTGGGTGAGTTTGAACCAGGCACGGGCAAAGACTTCCGTAAAATAGACCGGATCTTTGTGGAATCGCTCTGCAATCTTGCGGTATGCCGGATCCACCTTCATCGCCATGTCGGCATCGGTCATCATCGGCATGCAGCGAATACTGGCGTCTTCAACATCAACTGGCATGTCTTCCGGCTTGATATTGACCGGCTCATATTGATGTGCGCCCGCAGGGCTTTTCGTGAGGCGCCACTCATGGTTAAGCAGCATATCGAAGTAGCCGTTGTCCCACTTTGTCGGGTGGGATGTCCAGGCACCCTCCACACCGCTCGTTACTGTATCCCGGCCAATACCCCTAGTTTTGTGGTTCATCCAGCCGAGGCCTTGCTCTTCAAGAGGCGCACCCTCTAGCGCCGGGCCCAGGTTGGCGGCATCGCCGTTACCGTGCGACTTGCCAACGGTGTGTCCGCCTGCGGTAAGCGCAACGGTCTCTTCATCATTCATGGCCATACGCGCAAAGGTGATGCGAATATCATGCGCTGTTTTTAACGGATCCGGCTGACCATCCACCCCTTCCGGATTAACGTAGATCAGACCCATCATTACTGCAGCTAGTGGGTTTTCCAGATCCCGCTCACCAGAGTAACGCGAGTCGCTACCACCACTCTTTTGTAACCACTCCTTTTCAGCGCCCCAGTAGATATCCTTTTCCGGATGCCAGATATCTTCACGGCCAAACGCAAACCCAAAGGTTTTAAGCCCCATCGACTCGTAGGCCATATTACCGGCGAGGATCATTAGATCCGCCCAGCTGATTTTGTTGCCGTATTTTTTCTTGATCGGCCAGAGCAGTCTGCGTGCCTTGTCCAGATTGCCATTATCTGGCCATGAGTTTAGCGGTGCAAAACGCTGGTTGCCGGTACCCGCGCCACCGCGTCCATCTGCAATACGATAGGTGCCGGCAGAATGCCACGCCATGCGAATGAAGAGACCACCATAGTGACCCCAATCTGCAGGCCACCAAGGCTGACTATCTGTCATAAGCTTCTTTAAATCGGTTTTAAGCGCATCAACGTCGAGATTTTTTAAGGCCTCACGATAGCTAAAGCCTGCCCCCATCGGGTTCGTCTTTGTATCCTGTTGATGCAGGATGTCTAGATTGAGAGACTTAGGCCACCAAGCCTGATTGCTGTTTGCGTTACCGCTTTCCGTAATTGCGCCATGCATTACCGGACATTTACCTGCTGTGGTCATTGCGGTTCTCCTAGTCGTTGCATTGCGCTGTGCCATGCATTTCACTAATTTAGGATGATCCTTTGATAGTGTCCAATCATATTTACAAATAAGACCGATAGTTACCATCTATGCGGCAAATTATGCCTTTGTAATATTTTTAGGCCAGCATGCTGCAGCGCACAATCTGTACTACAATCGCGTCCAGAACAAACCACTTAATTTTTTACAGGAGACACAAATGACCAAACCATTTAACGCCGAAGAACTGATCGCCGCTAACAGCGCTGCCCTTGCTCATTACCAGTCGGTTGCTAATACCGCCCTGGCTGCTGTTGAAAGCCTCGCCGCTTTGAACCTTGGCTTTGCCCGTGAGTCGCTCGAAAACACATCGAAGCACACACACGCTGCACTGTCGGCCAAGACCCCTCAAGACGTTGCTGCACTGCAATCAAAAGCCGTTCAGCCAGCCGCTGAAAATCTGATGGCCTACACCCGTACCGTTTACGAAATTTCGACCGGTGCCGCTAAAGAAATCGCTGATCTGATCAAAGGTCAATTTGACCAACTGAACCAGGCTGCTCAAGAAGCCGCTGTTAACGCTGCCAAAGCATCGCCGTTTGGTGCTGACGTTGCACTGGCCGCTGTAAAGCAAGCTGTTGCTGCCGGCAACAACGCTTACGAAAACTTCAGCAAGGCAACCAAGCAAGCTGCTGAAATGACCGAAGCCAACATTACTAAGGCAACGACTGCAGCTGTACGCGCTACCAAGGCCAAGTAAGCACGGCCCTTTCCTTCGGGAAAGAAACCCCGCTGACGACTTAGTCGCAGCGGGGTTTTTTATTAGCCCCCCCCGAGCCCTTTCTTATTCGGGCAGCACCGGGTAATCGATATAACCCTCAGCCCCGCCTCCGTAAAGCTTATCGGCCTGCAGCTCGTTAAACGGCAGATTCTCTTTCAAACGGCGGACCAGATCCGGCGTGCTGATAAAGGGCCGGCCAAATGCCACAAGATCAGCCTTGCCGCTGGCGATTTTCGCCAAAGCGTCATCACGCGTATAGCAATTGTTGACCATCCACGCACCTGGATATTTGCTGTGGAGTGCTTCGTAGTCAAAGGCCTCGACTGTTTGTCGTGAGCTACCTGTTTCGCCTTCGATCACGTGCAGATAGGCCAAGTCAAAAGGTGCGAGCTGTTCAACGACATAGCCATACAAGGCCTGCGGATTGCTATCGAGCTCAGTGGAATTACCAAAGGTGGTCATCGGGCTTAAACGCACACCGGTGCGACCGGCACCCACTTCTTTTGTAACCGCCTGTACGACCTCTAAGAGCAAACGGGCACGATTTTGAACTGTGCCGCCATAAGGGCCTGTGCGATCGTTAACGCTATCGCGCAAAAACTGTTCAATGAGATAGGTGTTGGCTGCATGAATTTCAACGCCATCAAACCCTGCATCAAGCGCATTGCGTGCGGCTTTTCGGTAATCCTCAATCAGGGCAGGAATTTCTTCATCGGTTAATGCGCGAGCCGGTGACACGGGTTCGAAACCATTGCGTGTGAAGGTCATGGCTTTGGATGGCTGCGCCGAAGATGACACAGGAGCAGCTCCTTCTGGCAACAGTGACGTGTGCGAAATGCGCCCCACGTGCCAGAGTTGCAGCACAATCTTGCCACCTGCCTGGTGAACGGCATCCGTCACGTGTCGCCAGGCGGCAACCTGCTCTTGAGAATAAATTCCCGGAGTATCCAGATAGCCCTGTCCCATCGGGCTGATCTGGCTCGCTTCGGCAATAATCAAACCTGCCGCTGCGCGCTGTCGATAATAGTCTACGGTCATCGGCCCGGGACAGTTGCCTGCAATGGCGCGATTACGGGTCAACGGTGCCATCACAATCCGGTTGTTAAGCGAGATCTCGCCGATCGTTATTGGATCAAACAGTGTGGTCATATTTAACTTTCTGCAGTCAATTAATTAGGCAAGTGATTTCATATCGATTACAAAGCGATACTTCACATCGCTTTTCAGCATCCGCTCATAGGCATCGTTAATGTAAGCCATCGGGATCATTTCAACATCTGAAACAAGGTTGTGTTTGGCGCAGAAATCCAGCATCTCCTGCGTTTCTGCAATGCCGCCAATCAGGGAACCTGCCAGTTTTCGGCGCTTGAATATCAGGTTGAATACTTCTGTTGACGGGTGTGGTTCAGCGGGTGCGCCGACCAATGTCATCGTTGCGTTTTTTTTCAATAGTTGTAAATACGGATCCAGTTTGTGGGGCGCGGCAACCGTATTCAAAATGAAATCGAGCTGGTTCGTGTATTTCGCCATCTGCTGCTCATCAGTGGAGATGCAGACTTCATCAGCGCCGAGACGTTTTGCATCGGCGACTTTGCTGGCTGAGGTGGTAAACAACACCACCTGCGCCCCCATCGCATGAGCGATCTTTACCGCCATATGGCCGAGGCCACCCAAACCCACGATCCCCACCTTTTTACCGGGACCGACGCCCCAATGCTTTAACGGCGAATACGTTGTGACGCCTGCACACAGCAACGGTGCAACAGCCGCCAAAACTTCTGGCGCATGTTTGATGTGCAAGGCAAAAGTCTCTTTCACGACGATGCGCTGTGAATAGCCACCAAAGGTATTCTCACCGCCAAATACGGGGCCGTTGTAGGTCCCTGTAAATCCACTCTCGCAATATTGCTCTTCACCCTCATCACACGAAGCACAATGACCACAGCTATCGACCATGCAACCAACGCCGGCGAAGTCACCCACTTTGAAATTTTTTACCTGACTCCCCACCGCTGAAATTTGACCAACAATCTCATGGCCTGGCACCGACGGATAAATGGTGTTTTTCCATTCGTTGCGCGCCGTATGTAAGTCTGAGTGGCAGACCCCACAATACAGAATCTCTATTTGCACATCATCCGGATTCAATGGGCGGCGTTCAATCTCCAGCCCAGACAATGCGCCCGCTGCATTTTGTGCCCCATATGCTTTTACTTTGGTCATGTCTCATCCTCTCTGTTTAGGTTAAATCATGATTTGTATTATCCAGACTAAACGAACCGGAGTTTGCATTTGCACAATATGTCATTGAAATATAAGGGCTGGAAATCAACCAATGCTTGATGCCAATCAACAAAATTTATAGGTAATTAACTTGTTATGCACTGGACAATTGGAGGATAATTGCCTCAGACCCCAAAAAGGGGCGTGGAGTGAGACATGCAATTCAAAATAGAAATCCGGGTGCCCGCCACTGGCGAGTGGGTCTTTCTGGAAATGGTAGAAGAAACCATGGAAGCCATCGCCAATTACGCACGTTTGCTAAAGCAGGTGTACCCGGAGTATCGTGTGCGGGCACTTGATGCAATCACCATGAAAGCCATCGTAATGGTCTAGTCGGGAGCTGCGGTAGTTGATGAAACAGGCGTTAATAACTGATCTGGCCGGTATTCGTATCGGCCATTTTACTGATACCCGACGCCCGACAGGCTGTACCGTTGTGCTTTGCCCAGAAGGCGTTGTAGGCGGCGTTGCCGTTGTTGGTGCCGCGCCCGGCACACGAGAAACCGATCTCCTCAACCCCACCAGCACCGTGAACGAAGTCCACGCCGTTGTGCTAAGCGGTGGCAGCGCCTTTGGTCTGGATAGCGCCAGCGGTGTCATGCACTGGCTGCACGAGCATCAATACGGCCTTCAGGTTGGCCCCGTACGGGTACCCATTGTTCCCGGTGCGGTTTTATTTGACCTGCTGGTTGATGATTTTGCACAACCGACAGGCTCTGGCATTACGCCCGATGCCCATGCGGGTTATCAAGCCTGCGTCGATGCGATACAAAACCCGGCATCAGCACTTGCTCAAGGCAACATCGGCGCTGGCGCCGGTGCAACCGTGGGCAAATTAAACGGCCCGGCATGCGCCATGCGCGGCGGCCTGGGCTGGGCAGCCCTTAATGTAAATGGCATCATCATTGCCGCAGTGATTGCCTGCAACGCCGTTGGCGATGTCGTAGATCCGCACACCGGCGTCATACTTGCCGGTGCCCGTACAGCACCAGAATCTCTAGACTGCATTAATGCGGTAGAAGCAGAGCTCGATGGACTTTCTACCAATGGCTTACATGCCGGCAGCAACACCACGATCGGCGTGATTATCACGGATGCAACACTCACCAAGGCGCAGGCTCAACGCCTGGCGCAGGTCGGGCATGATGGTCTGGCGCGTACTATTCGGCCAGTACACACGGCCATGGATGGCGATACGCTTTTTGCGCTGGCCACCGGTAAAAACCCAGCAGCCATTGACGTAATGCAGCTCGCTACGGCTGCCGGCGAAGTCACTGCCATGGCCGTCATGAATGCCATCAAAAATGCACAGTCACTCAAACTGGGCAAGACCTGGTGGCCGGCTGCCAACGAACGTCAAATCACTACCCCCTAAGCATTCAACAGGCGTAGGATAAACACATGAATCGTTACGCAGGAGAACATCATGGGTGGTATTGATATCTCGGTTGCCCGTTGCGAGACGGCCGGAGAAATGGTTCTTACAGATCAGACGCAACATGAGTGCGCACTGGAACACCATTGCCCGAAAGGCACCAAGTGTCCCTTAGATGGTTGCTTTGCAATTCATTCGGGGATTGCCGAAGAACACCCCGAGTGCCACGTCAAGAAATCGGGTTCGAAATCCGGGCGTTAATCCAGGCGCCGATCGCCTGAATTTCTGGCAGGCAGACCTCATGACCCATCGGGTAGGTCTGCCAATTAAAGGTGTATCCCAATTCTGTAACCGTATTCCTGGCGATTTCGCCTAACTTGAGCGACACCACGTCGTCATGCGTGCCATGTGCAATGAAGAGCGGCGTGGGTTTACTTGCCGAGGTTGCTAACTGCGCCGCTTGGGATGGACTCGGAATATAAGTCGACAGGGCAATAATGCCCGCAAGCGCTTCCTTGTAAGAGAGCCCCGTCAAATAAGCTACGGCGCCCCCTTGGGAAAAACCCGCCAGGAAGATGTGATTCGCCGGGATGCCGCGCGCGACCTCCCGCTCGATCAGCCCGGCAATGGTATCGCGCGATGCCAGCAATCCTGCCTCATCGATTTCCCGACTATCGGCTGCCAACGAGATAATGTCATACCAGGCAGGCATGACAAAACCGCCATTACAGGTAACGGGAATCTGTGGTGCGTTAGGAAAAACAAACCGTACTGAAACAGAAGGATCCAACCCCAGATACGGTACGATCGGCTCGAAGTCACTGCCATCAGCCCCTAGGCCATGCATCCATATAACCGAATACCTAGGCGCCTGGCCTGTTTCGAGCTCGATCATCAAGCAGATCGATTAACGACGACGCGGTGGTGGTGGCGATCCTGCACCACGGCCTTCAATATGGCGGAACGTAATACGACCCTTGGTCAGATCATAAGGCGACAGTTCCAGCGTGACTTTGTCACCGGCCAGAATGCGAATGTGGTGCTTACGCATTTTGCCTGCAGTATACGCAACGATCGAGTGACCGTTTTCCAACTCAACAAGAAAACGTGAATCCGGCAGAACTTCCTGCACAACACCGTTCATTTCAATTAGTTCTTCTTTTGCCAATGCGGGCTCCTGGTTCATTTTGGCGCAGGGCACATGATCCTGCAGTTTGACCCTCAGGTCAAACTGCCAGACTTTGTATCCGGCCGCTCCTAGCATATGATTAGTCCATATTAGCCCTTAATTCACTAAAAACGCCCCATGCTGAACGCCGTTCTAGCCATTTCCGTTGGATCCGCCGTTGGCGCACTTATGCGCTGGCAGCTGGGGCTGCGGCTTAACCAGCTGTTGCCAACCCTCCCACCAGGCACCCTGGTTGCCAACATTGTTGGCGGCTACATCATTGGTCTGGCCATTGCATTTTTTAGTCAAAACAACGAAATAGCGCCCGAATGGCGCTTATTAATTGTTACCGGGTTTTGCGGTGGACTCACAACTTTTTCTACATTTTCTGCCGAGGTCGTCACCCTACTTCAAGAGGGTCGCTATGGCTGGGCTTCTGCATCGATCGCCGTGCATGTAGGCTGTTCTTTAATTGCAACGATCGCCGGTCTGATGACCTGGCAACTGGCAAGACACGTTTAGGAGCACACCGCTATGAATGGTTATCAGATTAACTTCTACACCCTGCAGAACCGCAAACATCAGGATCAACCCATTGCCGAGTGGCTCCTGGAGAAGGCCCAGGTCATGGGCATACGTGGTGCCACGGTCATTCATGGTGACGAAAGCTTTGGTAGCGATCGGCGCATTCACGCCGCCCGTTTTTTTGAACAGGCTGAGCAGCCAGTCCTCGTGGTCATGGTTGTAACAGAAACGGAATCGAACACCCTCTTTGATCTAATTCAAAGTAGCGGTATTAAAATCTTCTACACAAAGACGGCCGTCGAATTTGGCGTGATCGGCGACTAACTCGCCAATGAAATATCACTGTCACATTTGTGTGAAATACTCCAATCGTTAACCAGTCTAGGCGCGGGAGTTTTCACCATGGCAGAGCACACCATCAAACAGTTTGACCTGGAACTCGACGACCTCAAGTCGCGTGTACTTCTCATGGGTGGGATTGTCGAACAGCAAATGCGTCAGGCCATGCAAGGCCTCTACGAAGCGGATCAGACGCTTCTTGCCAACGTTGAACAAGGCGATAGCCGCCTGGATGAAGCTGAAATCCAGCTTGATACTGCCTGTAACCAGATTATCGCCAAACGCCAACCTACGGCCATCGATCTTCGTATCATCATTGGCGTACAAAAAACCGGGTTAGAACTGGAAAAAGCGGGCAACAAAGCCGTAAAAATCGCACGTACCGCCCGGGCACTACACGCCAAGCACACGCTGTTCACGCCTTCGGTAGAGCTACGCCATCTGGCCGAAGATGCGCTGGATATGTTGCGCAAATCGCTAGATGCTTTCGCCCGCTCAGACACCCTGGCCGCTACTGAAGTCCTGCAAGCAGATGATCTGGTTGATGCCGAATACCGCAGCATCACGCGCCAACTCATCACTTTCATGATGGAAGACCCGCGCACTATCTCGCTATCGCTGGAAATTATGAACATGGCCAAAGCGATTGAGCGGGTTGCTGACCATGCACGTGCTGTCGCAGAAAACCTGATCTACATTACAGCAGGCATGAACGTGCGCCACTTCAGCGTTGAAGAAGTCCGCACGCATTTGCTTAGCCAGCAAGATAGCCACTAAAACAAGGGGCTCCACATGGCGGCAACGATACTCGTCGTAGAAGACGATCCATCGATTCGCGAACTCCTGGCCATCAACCTGGAAAGCAGCGGCCACCGGGTGGTCGAAGCAGCATCAGCCGAAGAGGCCGAGCAGTTTATTACTGCGAGTTTGCCTGATCTGATTCTGCTGGACTGGATGCTACCGGGCCGTCCCGGGCCGCAATTTGCCGCACGCCTGCGCGAATCTCAACGCACAGCCGATGTGCCCATCATCATGCTCACGGCCAGAACTGACGAACAAGATCGTATCACCGGGCTGGAAATGGGCGCCGATGATTACATGGTCAAACCCTTTTCTCCCAGAGAACTCGTTGCACGCATCAAAGCCGTACTGCGCCGTCGCAAACCACAACTGACTGAAGACAAAGTCGCTTTTGGCAGCCTCGTTCTAGACCCGGTCACCCACCGCGTTTATGCCAACGACACCTCGGTGGTTATCGGCCCCACCGAATTTCGCTTACTTCACTTTTTCATGACCCATCCGGAACGGGTGCATAGCCGTTCCCAACTACTCGACAAGGTCTGGGGTGACCATGTATTTGTTGAAGAACGCACGGTCGATGTACACATTCGCAGGTTAAGATCTGTCTTAGAAGCTAGTGGTCACGACAGTCTTATCCAGACTGTTCGGGGCAGCGGCTATCGATTTTCGGCCACTGCAGGCTGAAATTGCTCTGCCACCTTAAGCGTGGCGAACCTCAGTTTCTCGGCGAGACGACATGACTTTTATTGAAGGCTTGCTCCTTGTCATTATCGGTGTGCTGGGCTTCCGTCTTTATATACACAGACGTTACCTGCGCCGCATGCTTGACTGGATCTCCGGCCCACTCGATGCCCCGGTGCCCAATGCTTCCGGCATCTGGGGAGAGTTTGTCTCCCGTATGAATCGCCGCGTCAAAACACGCCAACAAGAAAAAGACCTTCTAGAGCAATCGCTTGAGCAGTTTCAGAGCGCACTTGAAGCCCTGCCCGATGGCGTTATCTTCATGGACGCCCATCGACGTATTCTCTGGATGAACAGCCTGGCCGTCGATATGATGGGGCTCATCCCGGGGCAGGATCAGGGCACCCCCATCGAACATCTGGTTCGCGAACCAGAATTTGCCACTTATCTACAACGCGGGGATTTCTCCGAACCGTTGATGTATCACCCCAACCGCCGCGATCAAGCCTCCTACATGATCAGCCTGATTAGCTACGGGGTGGATCGTAGCCTACTGGCGATTCGTGATCTGACCCGGATTGAAAAATTGGAGAACGTTCGCAGGGACTTCGTGGCCAACGTATCACATGAGCTAAAAACACCGCTCACCGTGATTAACGGCTTTATTGAAACCCTCCAGATGCATCACGAGTCATTGTCTGCCGAAAAGCGTCAACGCTACCTTGATCTAGCGCTATCCCAATCCCACCAGATGGGCCGCCTGATCCAGGATCTGCTGACGCTTTCTTCTCTGGAGGCACGTGCAAATCTTGCCGACCAGACGCATGTACCGGTTAAGGCGCTTATAGATGAGCTGGTGGTCTCCGCCGAAACGATTTCTGATGGCAAACACACGCAGAGCATCGATATACCGCCTAATTTATCTATTCTCGGCTCAGCCATGGCGCTACGCAGTATTTTCGGCAACCTCATTAACAACGCCGTTAATTACACGCCTGCAGGCGGCAGCATCACGATCTCCTGGCGAGAAACAGAGCACGAAGGCATCTTGAGTGTGCAAGATACCGGGATCGGTATCCCCGCAATTCATTTGCCCAGAATATCCGAACGCTTTTATCGGGTAGACCAAGGGCGTTCAAGAGAAACCGGCGGCACCGGTTTAGGTTTGGCTATTGTCAAACACGCACTCAGCCGCCACCAAGGACATCTGGAAATTAGCAGCCAGGTCAATCAGGGCAGCACCTTTGAAGCCTGCTTTCCCAAAGAGCGCTTCAGCAGATTCTAATCACTGAAGCACTCGGATCGCCCAATTAACCGAAGCGCCCTGTAATGTAGTCTTCGGTTTCTTTGCGCTTAGGCTTCATGAAGAGCTCATCCGTCACACCAAACTCCATCAACTCGCCCAGATACATATACGCGGTGTAATCTGAAACGCGGGCAGCTTGCTGCATGTTGTGGGTCACGATAGCAATCGTATAAGCGCTCTTCAGCTCAAACACCAACTCTTCGATCTTGGCTGTAGAAATCGGGTCCAGCGCCGAGGTTGGTTCATCCAGAAGCAACACATCCGGCTTTACAGCCACACCACGAGCAATGCACAAGCGCTGCTGCTGGCCACCTGACAAAGAGAGGCCGCTCTGGTGTAGCTTGTCTTTTACTTCTGTCCATAATGCCGCCTGCTCGAGTGCCCACTGCACGCGGTTATCCATATCAGCGCGCGACAGGTTTTCATATAAGCGCACACCAAAGGCAATATTTTCGTAAATCGACATCGGAAACGGCGTTGGCTTCTGAAACACCATACCTACACGCGCACGCAACAGATTGAGGTCGTAACCTTTTTCAAGTGTGTTGCGCCCGTGGAAAATAATCTCGCCTTCGGCTCGCTGCCCGGGATACAGATCGTACATCCGGTTAAAGGTACGCAGCAGCGTTGATTTACCACAACCCGAAGGCCCGATAAATGCCGTGACTTTTTTCTCGGCAATATCCATCGACACCGACTTAAGGCCCTTGAAATCGCCGTAATAGAAATCCAGATTACGAACTTTCAGCGCAGCGTTGATGCCTTGATCGGAAAGAAATTCGGACATGATGACCTCGTTAAATACTTAAGACTTTGAACGACTCTGGAACACCACACGGGCCAGAACGTTGAGCAGCAACACCAGAATGGCAATCAAAGCAGAAGCACCCCAGGCAAGGTTCTGCCAGTTTTCATAAGGGCTCATTGCAAAGTTAAAGATCGTGACAGGCAGATTAGCCATCGGTTCATTCATGTTCCAGGTAAAGAACTGATTGTTGAGTGCCGTAAACAATAGCGGTGCTGTTTCACCAGCAATGCGCGCCACTGCCAGCAGAATCCCGGTAATGACACCGCCCTGAACCGCACGCAGACAAACATCCAGGCTGACACGCCAGCGTGGCATACCCAGCGCAAAGGCTGCTTCTCGTAAGCTACCTGGCACCAGCTTGAGCATATTCTCAGTCGTACGCACCACAACGGGCACTGCAATCAACGACAGCGCGACCGAACCAGTCCAGCCAGAAAAGTGTTTGGTCGTTGTGACAAAGAGCGCATAGACAAACAACCCGATCACGATTGATGGTGCCGACAACATAATGTCTGTGACAAAGCGCGTAACCGAAGCGACTCTCGATCGATCACCAAATTCGGCCAGATAAATCCCCGCCAGAATACCAATCGGTGTCGAGACTACGGTGGTGAGCCCCACGATGAGCAAACTACCCACAATGGCGTTGGCCATGCCACCGCCCTCAGAGCCAGGGGCTGGCGTCGACTCTGTAAAGAACGCCCAGTTCATCGCTGGCAGCCCTTTAATGAAGAGTGTGCCTAGAATCCAGACGAGGCCAGCAACACCAATCACTACCGCAATCCCCGATAGCGTTGTACTCAGGCCATTAACGAATTTACGGCGTTGATAACGGGCATCCATTAGCGACCTCCCGCTTTACGCTCACCCTGTTTGATCAGCCATTCAGAAGCTGACAAAACGACAAAGGTAATAATGAACAGAATAAGCCCCAGGCCAAACAAGGCGGGGATGTGCATGCTGGCATCTGCTTCGGCAAACTCATTGGCTAGCGTTGATGCAATCGAGTTGCCTGGTGCAAAAAGATTCAGCGCAAAACGATTGGCGTTACCGATCACGAAGGTCACGGCCATTGTCTCGCCCAACGCACGCCCAAGCCCAAGCATAATGCCGCCGATAACACCCACACGGGTATATGGCAGCACGATGTTGCGAATCACTTCCCAGCGTGTACAGCCAATGCCATAGGCGGATTCTTTAAGCACGCTTGGCACGGTCTCGAATACATCCCGCATCACCGAGGCAATAAACGGAATAATCATGAGCGCAAGCACCAAACCGGCCGTGAATACACCGAGTCCCAAGGGTGGCCCAGCAAAGAAAGGTGCACCCAACCAGCTAATCATCCAGGGCTGAACGTACTCCTGCACCATCGGTGCAAAAATAAATAACCCCCAGAAACCATAAATAATCGAAGGCACGCCAGCAAGCAGCTCAATTGCCGTACCCAGTGGGCGTCGCATCCAAACCGGGCAGGACTCCGTCAAAAACATCGCAATACCAAAACTAATCGGAACGCCGATCAATAGCGCGATGAGCGATGTAGCGAGCGTGCCCCAAATGGCAATACCGGCACTAAACTCACCGGTCGAAGGGCTCCAGGTGGTGCTGTAGAAAAACCCCAGACCGAATTCGTTGATGGCAGGCCAAGCCTGCACCATCAACGACATCAGAATACCGAACAACACCAGCAACACGAGCGCAGCAAAGCTGAACGTAATACCGGCAAAAATCCGGTCTTGCCGCAAAAACACAGCAGACTTTTCAGCCTGCCGTTTCATCGCGGCCTGAACGGCTGCTTCGGTGTCGATCATGTTTTGAGACATTACTTGGCTGTATAGACTGGCTTGCCATCCGGGCCTTTAATTTCAGACCAGCTTTTGACAATGGCTTTAACAGCGTTATCCGGTAACGGCACATAATCCAGGGCAACCGCCATCTTCTGTCCCTTCGTTAGCGCCCAGTTGAAGTACTTCAGCACTTCGGCACTCTGTTCCGGTTTTTCTGCTTTCTTGTAGATCAGAATGAACGATGCAGACGTAATTGGCCAGGAGTTAGCACCCGCCTGATTGTTCAGGTTCACTGCGAAGTTAGGCGTACCAGTCCAGTTGACTTTCGATGCGGCTGCTGCAAAACTCGTTTCATTCGGCTGCACAGCCTTGCCATCACGATTGATGAGCGACACGTGCGACATCTTGTTCTGCTTGGCATAGGCGTATTCCACATAACCCACCGCACCATCAATCTTGGTCACGTTTGCTGCAACACCCGCATTACCCTTACCCCCCACGCCGGCTGGCCAGTTAACGGTTTTACCCGCGCCAACCACACCCTTAAACGGGGACGACACTTGCGCCAGAAAGTCGGTAAAAACGGCCGTCGTGCCCGACGAATCCGAACGGTAAACAATCGTAATAGCGGTATCTGGCAGCGCCACACCCGGGTTGACTGATGCAATTGCCGGGTCATTCCATTTAGTAATCTTGGCGCGGAAAATATCCGACAGCGTCGCGTTGTTCAGTTTCAACTGCCCAGGCACGATACCCTTGATGTTAACAACCGGCACCACACCACCAATAATGGCCGGGAATTGTGCCAACCCGCTTTTCTCCAGCTCTGCAGCCGCAACCGGATCATCGCTTGCACCGAAATCCACGGTCTTCGC
>JBDLTI010000035.1:0-19291 GCA_039805865.1 Pseudomonadota bacterium
CATGCCATCCGTATCAGTTCGATAGGTTCTGATTTTACGCGTTTCGTAGGCTGCCATCACGCTTGGCTTCGGATGACGATAGCGATTTCTGTAACCTACTGGAATGATGGCAATTTCTGGTTGCACGGCATCCAGCAACGCCTGACTGGAGCTCGTACCACTGCCATGGTGGGGCACCAGCAGGACCTGGCTATGAGGCAGACCATTCGACACAATTTGCTGTTCATCAGCCAGTTCAATGTCTGAGGTCAGAAGCATCCGCTTGTCGCCGATACTTACCTGCAACACACAGCTCTGATGGTTACTGGCCTGATTTTTAACCGCACCAGGCGACGATGGGTGCATGAAATCAAAACGTACCCCATCCCAGCTCCAGCCACTGCCTGCACGACAGGTTTTTGCACGCACACCCGGAGCGGCATCAGCAAACTGCGTGTCTGGCGCATCCGCGACCCAACCGACGGGCATCGACTCAAGTACCGATTGCGCGCCGCCCGAATGATCGGTATCCCGATGCGTCACCACCATGCCATCCAGCCGATCCACACCGATAGAACGGAGATAGGGCACGATGACTCTAACGCCAGCATCCGCTTCGCTACTGTAATAAGGGCCCGTGTCATAAAGCAGCACATGGCGATGCGTGCGCACAACCACTGCCAACCCCTGCCCTACATCGAGCACTTCCACTCTGGCCTGACCAGCGGGAATAACCTCGAGTTTGGGCAATACCAAGGGCAGACATAAAAAAATGGCTAACCAGCGACCGGGCAAACCGGCCGGCATTAACCAGCAAAGCGCCCCCAACAACGCTAAACCAAAAACTGAGGGGGATGGAACCGGCGCATGCCAGATGGCGAGCGGTAATGCGGCCGACCAATTTAAAAAGGCCAGTAACGGGCTCATGAGTGCGTCTGCCAAATAAAGCAGACCATCCCAGGGCACAACCAGCGCGAGGATCGTGATTGGCGTGACTACACCGCTCACCCAGGGAATTGCCACGGCATTAGTCAGAGGTGAAATTAATGAAAACTGACTAAAAAACAGCAGTAGAAATGGCAGCGTGCCAATCGTAACAGCCCACTGGGTACGGCCAAAACCTTTAAACCATAAACTCAGGCGCTGTCGCCATGATCGTTGTTCGTTGGTACTGACATGCTCGGATAATGCAGCCCAAAGCAACAGGCCTACGGCAACAAAAGAGAGCCAGAACCCGGGGCTCATGCCTGCCCAGGGATCCAGGAGCAAGACAACGACTAACGCCAGCAGGAGAATTTTGAAGGGTGAGACGTGGCGTCCCGTTAAAATTGCAACGGCTCCCACCGTAAGCATAAATAGCGTTCGTAATGCCGGGATACCCGCGCCTGCGATTAACGTATAGAAGGCGGCGGCAAACCAGCCACAGAAAACCCCCATCTTCTGTGCTGGTAGCCGGGAGACCAGCTTGGGTAGGCGGCGCCAGATGCTCGACACCAGTAAAGCAATCAATCCGGAAAACAGCGTTACGTGGAGGCCGGAGATAGACATCAGGTGGGTGGTACCCGTTTTAGCAAACACCTGCCAGAGTGAACCGGATATCGCTTTCTGATCACCGATGGCCAAGGCCGTCAGAATCCCGGCATCCGGATAAGCCTCTTGCGGCAAGACGACATCAAAGCGATCCCGAATCATTGAGCGCAACCGGGCAATGCCTGTGGCGAAGCCAGGTACAAAGGCATCTATACGCTCGCCCGATTTTACGTAACCTGTCGCGCGCACCCCACTCTCGAAAAGCCGTGCCTCAAGATCGTAGCCATGAGGATTAGCCAATCCATGTGGCCGTTTCAGACGAACAACAAAAGACCAACGCTCACCGGCTTTTACCGGACCCACGACCGGTTTATCAGTGGCGTCTCCATCCTGCTGGGCGTTCCATACCGAAAGCTGTATCCGCTCGGGTACATGCAACTTTGAATCAACGTGCTCAACGCGCAACTGGAAGCGCTGGCCGCGAGCCGTTCGATCCGGCAATGAGTCCACCACACCACTGAGCTGAATATTCCGGCCCATGGCAGCTTCAGGAAGACTATCCGCAAGAACAGCGGCACTCCGCCAACAGGTATACCCGACACCTGCTACAAAACTACTCAGGAGTAGCGGAATCAATAAATATCGGGAAGATCTGACAGCGAAATAGGCGCTGTAAATTTGCAGTCCAACCACAGCGGCCATACTCAAAAGAGTCAGCAGCCCCCAGGGCCCGGCAGGAATACTCGGCAAAAACTGGCAGGCCAGAACGCCCGTTGCAAATGCAATCAGCAGCGCTGGCACGCCTGTCTCACTGGATCACAGGGTGGCATCCGTCAGCACACCATCCTGCAAACGCATCGTACGGTCTAGTTGTGCCGCCAAAGCAGGATCATGCGAGACCAGGACAAAGGCAACGCCCGACTTCACGCTGAGCTCTCTGAACAACGTAAATACCTGCTCGGCGGTTTGGCGATCCAGGTTACCGGTCGGTTCATCGGCCAGCACAACGGATGGCCTGGTGACTAGGGCACGGGCAATGGCCGTCCGCTGGCGCTCCCCACCCGACAAAGCGGCCGGCGTGTGCAGCAGCCGATGCCCTAATCCAACCTGCTCGAGCCATTCACACGCTTCGGCATCCGCTTCAGCTTTAGGCAAACCGCGCACATAGAGCGGCATCGCCACGTTTTCTACAGCAGTAAATTCCGGGAGCAGATGATGGTGCTGGTATACAAAGCCCATATGCCGGTTACGCCACAGGCCGCGTTCTTTTTCAGACATCGCCGCCCAGCTGCGTCCCGCAATGAGTACGTCACCGGATGTGGCATGGTCTAGACCGCCCAGAAGGTGCAAGAAGGTACTTTTACCAGAACCGGATGCCCCGACAACAGCGACAGATTCGCCTGCGTTCAGGTCAAAAGACACATCCTTCAGCACGACAACATCTTCGGCGCCCGCGCCATAAATTTTGCTCAGGCCACGACAGGACAACACAAAATCACTCATGACGTAAAGCCTCCGCGGGTTGAACCCTTGCTGCACGCAGACTCGGATAAAGGGTTGCCAGCAAGGTCAGCACAAAAGCCGTCGTTGAAATCGTAATGACATCATCCCACTGAAGATCTGATGGTAGGTCTGAAATAAAGTAGACCTCACGCGAGAGGAAATGAATACCGAATAGACGCTCAATCGCCGGCACCACCGTATCAATATTCAGGGCCAGCGCAACGCCACCGGCTACGCCCAGACCCAGACCGATCAATCCGATCAGCGCACCTTGCACCATGAAGATCATGGCAATGCTGCCACGGCTAGCACCCAGCGTACGCAGAATAGCAATGTCACCGCGTTTATCGGTGACCGCCATGACCAGCGTAGAAACGATATTAAAGGCGGCAACGGCCACAATCAGGAACAGGATCAGGAACATCATCCGCTTCTCAATCTGCACGGCCCGGAAGAAGTTGGCGTGCTTGCGGCTCCAGTCGATCAGATAGGCTGGCTCATCGAGCACTGGCGCAATCGAACGGGCAATCTGCGGTGCCTTGAACGGATCATCCACCTTCAGTCGCACACCCGTCACTGACTGACCAAGTCGGAATAGCACTTGTGCGTCTTTCAGATCGATGAGCGCCAGACCGCTGTCGTACTCGAACATCCCGAAATCAAAAACGCCACCTACTTCAAAACTTTTAATCCGCGGGATGACCCCAGCCGGAGTCACGACCCCTTCAGGTGCAATCACGGTGACCCGATCACCGACCACCACGCCAAGGGCACGAGCCAAATCACTACCCAGAACTATCTTGAACGACCCGGGTTGAAGCGCATCGAGTGAGCCGTGCTTCATGTGTGAACTGAAGTCGGCAACCGTATCCTCCAGCTGCGGGTCGATACCACGCACAATCGCACCGCGGACACCACTACCAGGCATCACCGGACCTTCACCCGCCTCACGGTTTAACCCATTGATCATGACCTGACCCTGCACGTAGGGTGCTGCCGCCAGCACCTGCGGCACCTGGCGTGCTTGTGCAGCCACCTGCCGCCAATCCATGAGAGCACCATCCATACCCACCACTTCGATATGGGAGGTCACGCCCAGAATGCGTGAGCGCAGCTCTTTCTGGAAGCCGTTCATCACAGAGAGCACGACAATCAGTGCGGCCACACCCAGTGCGATACCCACCATCGACAAGCTGGAAATAAAGGAGATGAAGCGGTTGTCCTGGCCAATCTGACGACGGCTTCGGACATATCTCAATCCGATCAGTAACTGAAAAGGTATTTTCACAATCAGGCGTGCTTTTGGCACCAAAAACGCATAAGACCGCTATGCTACACTCGATTCACCTGCAAGTTGTTCCGAATGCGCTCAGGCAAGACCAAACCCATGCATCTGACCCTTTTTGTCCCCGACCTACTCTGGCCAGATCCCGAGCATCGTCAGGCATTTGAATTTGACCGCTCGGACGCGCTCGCCCGCTTTCTATATTTAGCAAAACATACTGCAAGCCCCTTGAAGCCAACTGCTTCCTGGGAATCCGTTCTGGCAGAAACTTTTGGTCTTTCTGCTGAAGCGATGGCGCTCGGTGCCATACGACTACTTGGCGAATCCGGTACCAATGGTGGCACGCCTTACGACCGCACCCTGCTCTGTGCAGACCCCGTCAATCTTGATTTTATTCAACAGGCCCTGGTACTCAGCAGACCCGAAGCTGCGCAACTCAGTATCGAGGATACACAAAGCTTCATCGCTAGCCTGAATGAAGAGTTTGTCGATGAAGGCACGTTTTTTATCGGAGGTGCTACCCATCACTGGTATTTCGCCCCAAACACAGTTGATCAAGATCTGCCCAATCTCGCTGCCTGCAGCCGACTACTCGGCCGCCGTATTGATGCCGATGAATCCAGACTGTTACTGGGCAGCACCGGATTGCGCTGGCTCAACCGGATACAAATGTGCCTAAATGGCCATCCGGTCAACGAAGCTCGGCAGATGCAGGGATTGATACCTATTAATAGCGTATGGCCCTGGGGAGCAGGCTTGCTGTCGAGTACCACGCGCCAGTCATCAAGCCCCTTTGATCAGGGCGTTGGGGACAGCGCACTCCTACGCGGACTCTGTGTCCTTACCAGCACACCCCACATCGCTGAATCTAACCCCAGCAGTGGTCTGTTACTAAACACGCGCCTTAGCGATGCGATTGCCCAGGACGATCTGAGCGCCTGGCAACATTCACTTGCCCAGTTAACGCAGACACACGTTGCACCTGCACTCGACGCATTGGCCAAGGGTACGCTGAACCGCCTGACGCTCATTACGCCGGATGCACATCAAACGCATTTCTGGACGCTTGAGGCAAGCCACAAAGATTTAAATCCCTCGTTCTTTCAACGCTGCCTGGGGCGTACCCGTAAACACCCGGATCTAGCGACGCTGGTCGCCTCATGGTAACGCTGAGCAAACGCGCCTGGTCGGAACGCAAGGCCTGGCAGCTAGAGCAAGGAGGCTTAAGTCCGTTAATGGCCCGTTTGTATGCCGCTAGAGGGATTAGCCAGACCGACCAGATCAGCACGCGTATGGAAGATCTGATCGCACCGACCGCGCTGAAGGGCATGACGACCGCCTCGCAGATTCTTGCCGATGCCATTGTTGAAGGGCGTAAAGTTTGTATCGTTGCCGACTATGACGCAGATGGTGCTACGGCATGCGCCGTGGCGGTTAAAGGCTTGCGTCTCCTGGGTATTCAACCGGACAAGCTGACCTACTTTGTACCGGATCGTTTTAAACTGGGTTACGGACTGACACCCGCCATCGTTGATCTGGTTGCTCAGGCGCCGGGCGGCAAGCCTGATCTACTGATCACTGTGGATAACGGCATTGCCAGCATTGATGGTGTGGCACAAGCTAAATCCCTGGGCATGCAGGTCGTGATTACCGATCATCATCTGCCAGGCAGCACCCTGCCCGCTGCTGATGCGATTGTTAACCCCAACCAACCAGGTTGCGAGTTCCCCTCAAAGAACCTGGCCGGCGTGGGCGTGATGCTGTACGTATTGATGGGGCTACGTCAGGCTTTGCGCCAACGGGCTTGGCCAGCAGCCGAACAGGCGAACCTGGGGTCGCTACTCGATCTGGTGGCGCTGGGTACGATTGCCGATGTGGTTTCACTGGATCGCAACAACCGAATTCTGGTGGCCAATGGGCTCCATCGAATTCGCCAACGCCGTTGCTGCCCCGGGATTCTTGCGCTCTATGCAGTAGCCGGTAAACAGCCCGATCGCGCTCAAGCCAGCGACCTGGGATTTTTGCTGGGACCACGCCTCAATGCAGCCGGACGCATGGACGATATGCGGATCGGTATCCGTTGCCTGCTGGCAGAAGACATCGGTGAGGCGCTCAAGCTCGCACAGGAACTAGACCGTCTGAATGTCGCTCGTCGATCTGTAGAAGATCAGATGAAGTCCGATGCCGTAAAAATTCTGGCACAGCTGGATATCGCCAATACCGCAGGCATTAGTCTTTATGATCCCAACTGGCATGGTGGCGTTGTTGGCATTCTGGCTGGCCGCATCAAAGAACAAATGCATCGACCCACGGTGATCTTTGCCGGTGATGGCAGCGGCCTCATTAAGGGTTCGGGTCGATCGATTCCCGGCTTTCACCTCCGGGATGCCTTGGATCACCTCACCAAAATCTACCCAGACCTGATTATCAAGTTCGGTGGCCACGCCATGGCTGCGGGTCTGAGCATTCGTGAAAGTGATTTCGCTTTATTCCAGCGCGCCTTTGACGAACTGGTCGATCAACTATTACCCGTTGAAGCGCGAACCCATAGCCTGGCGATTGATGGCCCTTTGGTGGATAGCGAGCTGAGTCTCAATACTGCCAAACAACTCTCCGAAGGGATCTGGGGGCAAGGCTTCCCCGCGCCGATTTTTGCAAACCGCTTCCAGATTCTCGAATCGCGTCTGCTCCAGGACAAACACCTGAAGCTTACCCTGGGATGTGGACCAAGCCGTATGGATGCTATTCGTTTTAACGACACCACCATTCCAACGCCTGAGGATACCCTTGCCTATGCGCTGGAAATTAATCACTACAACGGCGTCGATCGACCGCAACTCCGCATTGAAGCCATTTGCCCAAGCCCATGAAAAACGCCGCCCGCAGGCGGCGCTTTCGTTTTTGAAGGTGGGATGAATTAACTCAACATCAGCTTGTTGATCTTGCGTACAAAGCCAGCCGGGTCTTCAATCTGACCCCCTTCGGCCAGCAAGGCCTCGTCAAACAGTACCGATGCATAGTCATCGAAGTGGCCACCCTCATTCGGCAACAACTCCATTTTCTTCAACATCGGGTGCTGTGGGTTGATTTCCAGAATCGGCTTAATCTCGGGGGCATTCTGCCCCATCATCTTAAGCATGCGTTGCAGATTCGCACCCGGATCATGCTCATCCGCCACCAGACAGGCCGGCGAATCCGTCAGACGATGCGTCACACGCACTTCCTTGAGCTTCTCGCCCAGGGCTTTCTGCAGTCGCTCGACCAGATCCTTGGCAGAGGTCTCGGCTGCGGCACGCGCCTGCTTTTCACTCGCATCTTCCAGATCACCCAGATCCAGCCCGCCCTTGGCTACGGACTGTAGTGCCTTGCCGTCAAAGTCGCGCAGATGGCTGACCAGCCATTCGTCGACCCGATCCGACAGCAGTAGCACTTCAATGCCCTTCTTGCGGAAGATTTCCAGATGCGGGCTGTTCTTGGCACCCTGGAAGGTTTCGGCCGTCACGTAATAAATCTTGTCCTGACCCGGCTTCATACGAGACACGTATTCAGTCAGAGAAACGCTCTGTTCCGGGCTATCAGTTGTGGTCGTTGCAAAGCGCAGTAGCTTGGCAATACGGGCCTGGTTCGAATGATCTTCACCCACGCCTTCTTTGAGCAACTGCCCGAACTGATTCCAGAACGTGGTGTATTTCTCGGCGTTATTCTCTGCCAACTCTTCCAGCAAACCGAGTACACGCTTGGTACAGCCGGAACGGATCTGCTCAATATCCTTGCTTTCTTGCAGAATTTCGCGCGACACGTTCAAAGGCAGATCGGCGACATCGACCACACCGCGCACGAAGCGCATATAGGTCGGCATCAGTTGCTCGGCATCATCCATGATAAAGACGCGTTTGACGTACAGCTTGATGCCGTGACGGGCATTCCGATCCCACAGATCAAAGGGGGCTTGCGAGGGAATATAGAGCAACTGGGTATATTCCTGACGACCCTCTACCTTGGCGTGCACCCAGGTGAGCGGTTCCTGATAATCATGGGCCACATGCTGATAGAAGGCTTTGTATTCCTCTTCAGTGACTTCGTTCTTCGGACGGGCCCACAATGCACTGGCCTGGTTAACAGTTTCTTCCTCACCCGTGGCCTTCATGGCCTTGGTTTCTTCGTCCCAGCTTTCTTTGGCCATGCGGATCGGCAAGGCGATGTGGTCGGAGTACTTGCGCAGGATTTCGCGGATCTTCCAGCCATTAATCAGATCTTCCTGCTCGGCACGCAGATGCAGGATCACTTCCGTACCACGGGCTGGATGGTCGATATCGGCAACGGTGTAATCACCCTCACCAGCTGAGACCCACTCCACACCCTGGTTGGCTGGCGCACCTGCTTTACGACTGCGCACAGTGACTTTGTCGGCAACGATGAAGGACGAATAGAAACCCACACCGAACTGGCCAATCAGATTCGCATCTTTCTGGTCATCGCCGGTCAGGGCCGAGAAGAACTCCTTGGTACCGGATTTAGCAATAGTGCCCAGGTGGGCAATCGCCTCTTCCTTGGTCATCCCGATTCCATTGTCAGCAATGGTGATGGTTTTAGCATCAGCATCAATCAGAATACGCAGACCCAACTCCGGATCGTTTTCAAACAGGGCCGGGTTGGCTAGGGCTTCATAGCGCAGCTTGTCACAGGCATCGGACGCATTGGAGACCAACTCGCGCAGGAATATCTCTTTGTTCGAATACAGCGAATGAATCATCAGCTGTAGCAGTTGCTTTACTTCTGCCTGAAATACCTTGGTTTCTGTCTGAGTTTGATGTGTCATAAGTCTTTGAGATTAAAGGGTCGGGTTAAACAAATACAGCGCATTCCGATCTAGATAAGGGCACACCTTTGAAATTCAAGCGTCTGGATTAAACTGGGGCATGACCAACGATTGATAAACCACTTCCACGACTTCCAGTTCACGCTCACCCAATGGGCTGGCAAAACGGGCAACGTCACCTTCCCGGAGCTTGAGCAGTGCTTTAGCCAGGGGCGATACCCAGCTAATCCAGCCTTTAAAGGGGTCGGCTTCGTCAATGCCAACGATGCTGTAGGTGCTTTCAACCCCGGTTTCGTCACAAACCACTACCGTAGCGCCAAAAAACACCTGATCCCGGTGCTGCTGCAGCCCCGGATCAATAATGTGCGCATTTTCCAGTCGCTTCATCAGAAATCGTATCCGGCGATCAATCTCCCGTAGGCGCTTTTTGCCATAGAGATAATCGCCATTTTCCGAGCGATCCCCATTGGATGCTGCCCAGGAAACAATCTCAACGATTTTCGGGCGTTCGGTCTTCACCAAGAAGTCCAGCTCATCACACAAACGGCGGTGGCCACCGGGTGTCATGTAATGGCGCTGTTCAGCAGCTGCAGATTGGCTCATGGATCCGTCTTTATTAGGCAAGCCGGCATTATCCTAGAGAGCAGCATCCGATGTCACAAAAAATTAATTGATTACACGAGCCAATTCCCTTGCATCGATTCTCGTTGCGGCGCAACATAACGCCTATAGTATTTATATCGAGAATCGCTATGCAACTGGAAACATCGAACACCACTCTCAAAGGCCTTAAAGGTCTGGTGGTCGGGATAGCCAATCAACACAGCATTGCCTGGGGTTGTGCAGAGGCATTCAGGGCAGCGGGCGCCGAACTTGCAGTGACCTATCTGAATGCCAAAGCAGAACCGCATGTTCGCCCCCTTGCCGAAAGCGTCAACGCATCAATCATCCAGGCACTGGATGTAGAGAATGATGCTGAAATGACCGCCTTGTTCGAAAAAATTGAACAGCAATGGGGAAAGCTTGATTTTGTATTGCACTCTATCGCATTTGCGCCCCTCGAAGATCTGCATGGCGTCGTACTTGATACCAGCCGGGAAGGCTTTGCCCGGGCAATGGATATCTCCTGCCATAGCCTGATTCGCCTTGCCCGCCATGCTGCCCCCTTGATGAAAGATGGTGGCGCACTACTGACGATGAGCTACGAAGGCGCCAATCGTGTCGCACCCCACTACGGCATCATGGGTCTGGCTAAAGCTTCACTTGAGGCAGCTACCCGCGCATTAGCAGCGGAGCTTGGACCCCAAAACATATCCGTCAATGCGATCTCCCCCGGCCCCATTGCAACGCGTGCCGCCTCGGGCATCCTCGAATTTGATCACCTGATGCAAGACAGCATCGAACATGCCCCGTTACGACGCCTGGTGACCATCGAAGAGGTTGGTGCGCTGGCAACCTTACTGGCCAGCCCAGCTGGGCGCGGCATTACCGGTGACGTTATTGTCGTTGATGGCGGACGCCACATTCTCTATTGATTCCATCCAAAGATATGTCACATTCATACAGCCTAGATAAGTTTTGCGGGGACGTTATCGAGAACCACCCGTTCGATGAAATTGAAATCGGAGATAACGCTTCAATATCACGCACCGTGACCGTTGAAGACCTACGCATGTTTGCTGCTGCCACGGGGGATGCCAATCCCAACATGCTGGATCCGGAGTTTGCAGACAGTAGTATTTACCGAGAGGTCATTGCCCACGGGATGTGGTCTGGCGCCATGCTGGTTAACCTATTAGGTAGCGAACTGCCTGGTTTGGGCACGATCTTAGTTGATCAAAACCTGCGCTACCTACGCCCGATTATGGTGGGTGATACGGTTACCTTCAAGATTACTGTTGAGCGCAAATATGAACGAACAAAACACGTGCTATTTGATGCTGAAGTTATCCTGGAAAGTGGCCAAAGAGCCGTTACGGGCACCCTTGAAGTGCTGGCGCCTACCAATAAAATCTCGCGCCAAAAACTTTGCGTACCCAAGGCAACCCTATCTACGCATACGGAACGCTTTCAGGCATTTGTGGCTACAGCAGAAGGCATGGATCCTGTTTGTACGGCAGTTATCCACCCCTGTGATGAAGAATCGCTCAAGGGTGCAGTACTTGCAGCAGAAATCGGCCTTATCAACCCGATTCTGATTGGTCCAAGCGAACGAATACGTCAGTTAGCCCAATCACTCGGACTGAACATTGACCCCTACCGGATTGTTGATACGCCTTATAGCCAGGAATCTGCACGAATTGGTGTGGAACTCGCCCGTAAGGGTGAAGCACATGCGCTGATGAAGGGTAGTCTACATACAGATGAAATGATGAGCGCGGTGGTAAGCCGCACGACAGGTCTCAGAACCGCGCGGCGCATATCACATGTATTCCGCATGGATGTACGCACCTATGGCAAACCGCTACTGATTACTGATGCGGCTATCAACATATACCCGGATCTGATGACCAAAGCAGACATCATCCAGAATGTGATTGATCTGGCTCATGTTCTCGGCTTACAAGACCCGAAAGTGGCCATCCTCTCCGCAGTCGAAACCATCAACCCGAAGATCCAATCAACAATTGATGCCGCAGCACTTTGCAAGATGGCGGATCGAGGTCAAATCAAGGGCGGGACACTCGATGGACCGCTGGCCTTTGACAACGCAGTTTCACTAGACGCTGCCAAGACCAAAGGGATCAAGTCGTCGGTTGCCGGTCTTGCGGATATTCTGGTGGTGCCCGATCTGGAATCTGGCAATATGGTGGCCAAGCAGCTGGAATACCTGGCAGGCGCCGTACCGGCGGGCATCGTACTGGGCGCCAAGGTGCCTATTATTCTGACCTCGCGCGCTGACAATGCCGAGACACGTATGGCTTCGTGTGTATTAGCCGTGTGTATTGCGAACGCTAACAAACAAAAATAAAGCCAGCGGCAATTCGCTGGCTTCATGGGGAGGCGACAACGATTTAGTCGTTGCCGTCTTCCGCTGGCCAGTTCCTGATAAAGTTCTTGAGCATCCGGTTTTCGAACCCCTGCTCTTCCAGAACGGCTTTAGCAACATCCATAAACGACACAACGCCCATCAGCACCTTGCCATCAATCACTGGCACATAGCGCTGGTGATGGTTAACGAGAAGCTCGCGTACCGCTTCAATCGGCATGTCAGGACGAGCAACAACCGGCTCAGAGACTTTAAAGTCAGCGACCGTCATGGCAGAGAGATCGCCCTTGGTCTTACCTACGGCTTGCAGAACCTCACGGAAGGTAATCAGGCCTGTCATTTCGCCGCCATCCATCACAACCAGCGAACCAGCGTCGTGCTCGGTCAAAGCTTCTACTGCTTGCGCAAGGCTCGCAGCTGATTGGGTGGTGTAAAGCACATTACCCTTGAGCTTCAGTATTTCCTGTACCAGCATAAGTTTTCGTTTTCTATCTTATCGTTCTAGATCAGCCAGCTTGCCAGCCTGGCCATTAAAGCTATCAGCGTCCGGCAATGGGTCTTTGCGTTCAGCGATGACCGGCCAGTTTTTAGCCAGCGCCGCATTCAGTGCAATAAACGCTTCCTGACCTGCCGGCACATCATCTTCAGCATAAATTGCCTCAGCCGGGCATTCGGCAACACACAGAGTGCAATCGATACACTCGTCCGGGTCGATCACCAGAAAATTAGGTCCCTCGTGAAAACAATCCACCGGGCATACGTCCACACAATCCGTGTACTTGCACTTGATGCAGTTGTCGGTAACAACGTACGTCATTCTTTCTAAACTCCTGATAAATGGTGCACTACTTCACTTTAATGAGCATACCATGGGCACTGCGTATACAGAGCAACATTAAACGCACGACAATAATGCCAACTGCCCCATTTTAATTAAATCAAAACAACTTGCCCATTGCGAATTCTTGCGGCAAACTGCATATGTTTGGTTAGTTCGAATGTGCAACTACCCGAAACGATCATTTCAATCACTTCATTATTCATTTGAGGCAATGCGCTATGAGCGAACATATTGTCCACGTCACTGACAGCTCTTTCGCTGACGACGTTACCAATTCGAACGTACCTGTTCTGCTCGACTTCTGGGCTGAATGGTGCGGCCCTTGCAAAATGATTGCGCCGATCTTGGACGATATCGCCAAGGACTACGTCGGCAAAGTCAAAGTTGCCAAGATCAATATCGATGAGAACCAACAGACGCCCGCTCAGTTTGGCGTACGTGGTATTCCAACGCTGATGCTGTTCAAAAACGGCTCGGTAGAAGCTACCAAGGTTGGCGCACTCTCGAAGTCGCAACTGGTTGCCTTCCTCGACGGTCACCTGTAGTATCACGGGGTGGGCATGTACCACCCCGCGTTTTACGTAGCAATATTCGCAACACCCCATGATCAGAGCAATTCTGGTCGTGAATGCAAAAGAATTCAGACGACCTTAACACCTGCTCTCTGACATTGCTTCTGCAAGCCGCTTGAATAACCAAGCTCCCAGCCCTTTCGTAACGTTCTTGCACAAATGACGTACGTGTTACGAATAGGCATGACCTTATATCGCACCTTTGCGCTACACCTATGCATCTTTCCGAACTCAAGTCCAAGCATGTCAGCCAACTGATTGACATGGCCACCACTGCTGGCATCGAACACGCCAACCGCCTGCGCAAACAGGAACTTATCTTTGCCTTGCTTAAAGAGCATGCGAAGACCGGCGAAACTATCTGCGGCGATGGCTGCCTGGAAGTGATGCAGGAAGGCTACGGCTTTCTGCGTGCCGCAGAATCGTCCTATCTGGCCAGCTCGGATGACATTTATGTCTCTCCGTCCCAGATGCGCCGCTACAACCTGCGTAATGGCGACACGATTGACGGTGAAATCCGCATGCCGCGTGAAGGCGAGCGTTACTTTGCCCTCACCAAGGTTGATCGCATTAACGGCGAAGCGCCGGATGCCTGCAAGAACAAGATCCTCTTTGAAAACCTGACACCGCTGCACCCAAATGAACCACTGCGTCTGGAGCGCGACAGCAAAACCGAAGAAAACCTCACGTCACGCATCATTGACATGGTGGCCCCGATTGGTAAAGGACAGCGTGGCCTGCTGGTGGCATCGCCGAAATCCGGCAAAACCGTCATGCTGCAGAATATTGCGCACGCCATTACGGCCAGTCACCCCGATGTGGTGCTCATCGTCTTGCTGATCGACGAACGTCCGGAAGAAGTGACCGAAATGCAGCGCTCCGTGCGCGGCGAAGTGATTGCCTCGACCTTCGACGAACCTCCTGTACGTCACGTGCAAGTGGCTGAGATGGTGATTGAAAAGGCCAAGCGCCTGGTCGAGCATAAGAAGGATGTGGTCATTCTGCTGGACTCCATCACCCGCCTCGCCCGTGCTTACAATACTGTACAGCCCGCCTCCGGCAAGGTACTGTCAGGTGGTGTCGATGCCAACGCCCTGCAAAAACCGAAGCGCTTCTTCGGTGCAGCCCGTAATATCGAAGAAGGTGGTTCGCTGACCATTATCGCGACCGCCCTGATCGACACTGGCAGCCGCATGGATGATGTGATCTACGAAGAATTCAAAGGCACCGGCAACATGGAGATCCATCTGGATCGCAAGATGTCGGAAAAACGCCTGTATCCATCCATCAACGTCAATCGCTCGGGCACCCGCCGCGAAGAACTGCTTATTCCGCAGGAAATCCTGCAGAAGATCTGGGTTCTACGCAAACTGCTCTACCCGATGGACGATCTGGAAGCCATGGAATTCCTGCTCGACAAGGTTCGTTCCACCAAGAACAACGCCGAATTCTTCGATGCGATGCGCCGTGGATAACAAATCCATTGCAATTGCTTGAAAATTCAGCGATAATTCAACGCTTAAGTGATCCCGCCACAATCGCCGGATCGGTGTAACTAAAACTAGGATTCTTTCAAATGAAGTCTGGCATCCACCCCGAATACAAAGATATCGAAGTCACCTGCTCCTGCGGTGAGAAGTTCACGACCAAGTCGACCATGAACAAGGCATTGAACATTGAAGTTTGTTCGAACTGCCACCCGTTCTACACCGGCAAGCAGAAGATCGTGGATACGGCTGGCCGTGTCGAGAAGTTCCGTCAGAAATTCGGCGGCCTGCGCAAGTCTGTCTAAGACCTTCGCACGATCGAACGATCAAAGGGCAGCCTAGGCTGCCCTTTTGCTTTACGCGTTTTACAATCGGCACATTATGTCCATTCTTGATCTCAGACCTACCCCGCCATCAGCCAAACCAGACGCACCGGTGCGCTGGAGCACGTACTCCCGTCAGCCACTGCTGATGGGTTGGCCGGTGGCACTCTGCCTCGCGCTATTACTGCTACTTCCCGGTTTAATTGGTCGCGATCCATGGCGCGGTGACGATGCAGAGCAATTTGGCATCATTGCCAGCCTACTCAACGGAAATAGCTGGCTGGTGCCTACATTCCAGGGCGAAACCTGGAACCAATCACCGCTCTACTACTGGGTCAATGCGCTCATTGCGTGGCCACTCAGTCTTTTTCTGTCGCTGCCTGATGCGGCACGCATCGGCAACGTGTTCTGGGTAGGCACAGCCCTCTATGCGCTCTATCAAACGGCACGCGGCTCGCTCAATGCCGAAGACGCACACGTCTTACCTTTTCTCGCATTAAGTGCCCCCGGGCTGATGCTCAGCGCCCACGAAACGCAACCCGACCTGGCGATCATGGCAGGTTACGCGTTATTTTTCTGGGGTAGTAGCAAAATCTGTTTTGAACGGGTCATGCCAGGCTCAACATTGGCCGCACTGGGTCTAGGTGTCACTATGCTATCGGGTGGTCTCTGCATTGCGCTACCACTGATCGTCGTGTTGCTTGGCCTCTTCCTGTTCAAGCCCAAACTCCGACTCAATAGCTTGGTGGCCCTTATGCTGGGTTTGCTGACCGGATTTTCCTGGTTTATACACGCAGCTGCTTTTGGCAACCCCGATCCGTCAGCACTCTTCGAAGCCATGTGGCCCGGCTCAGCGCTGCGCAATCTAGCAGACATTCCTCCGCACACAATGAACTTTATCAAGCTCATTGCATGGGCTACATGGCCTGCATGGCCCATCGCTGCCTGGACACTCTGGCGCCGTCGCCTCACGTTCTGGCGTCAGGAAACGATCGTGCCGCTCGTTGTATTGCTCATGGCTTTCGTTATACAGATTTGTCTTAGCGCAGCACGCCCATCCAAGAGTCTTGTTCTGCTCGTACCCATACTATTGCTGGCCACAGCATCGGTAACGCATCTACGGCGTGGTGCCGCTAACATGCTGGATGCTTTTACCCTCACCCTATTCACCATTACGGCTGGTTTTGTGTGGCTAGGCTGGAGTGCCATTCATTTTGGCTGGCCCGAACAGCTGGCACAAACCGTCACGCGTCTGGAACCGGGCTTCACAACTCCCCTGACCATTGTCCCACCTGCGATCGCATTTCTGCTGACGATTGGCTGGTTTGTGCTGATGAGAAACATCCCCCGTTCACCAGTCCGTGGCATTCAACACTGGTTTGCGGGTATCACCCTGATCTGGGCGCTGGTTGTTGCACTGTGGTTTCCGTGGCTGGATCATGGCATGAGCTTCAACCGAATGGCCAATCAGCTAGACAAACAGCTGGATGGCCCGGGCTGCATTGCCACCTACAAAGTATCAGATGATGCACGTGCAGCCATTGGCTACGCAATTAACCGACCCATGCCACGCTCGGCGATTAGCGCTGCAAAAACCTGCACCTGGCTGCTGATTGAAACGCCGGGCAATCAGACTGAAGTCAAACCCCCTAAAAGCTGGGAAGGTGCGGAAAAACTCTGGGCTGGTCACCGTCGTGGTAGCCGTGCCGAACGTTATACGCTCTACATGCGCACCCCTCGCGAGGCTACTCAGCCTTGATGAAGTGTGTGCGGTAGAAGCGAAGCTCTTCGATCGATTCGTGTATGTCTGCTATGGCCGTGTGTGCACCAGTTTTATTCACCTGTGCCGACAAATCCGGCCGCCAGCGTTTGCAAAGCTCTTTGACTGTACTGACATCCAGATTGCGGTAATGGAACCAGTTGATCAGTTCAGGCATGTAGCGCGCCATGAAGCGGCGATCCTGGCAAATGGAATTGCCACACATCGGGCTAACACCCTTACCCACCCACGCTTGCATAAACGCAATCGCAGCTTGTTCCACCGCATGCATATCCAGTGGTGAGCGTCGTACACGTTCGGTCAGACCCGAAGCACCATGCGTTTTCGTATTCCAGTCATCCATACCAGCTAACGTGGCATCAGGTTGGTGCACCGCCCAAGAAGGCGACTCAGCCACCACATTCAAATCCGCATCGGTCACCACCATGGCCAGTTCCAGAATCGTGTCCGAATCCGGGTTCAAGCCGGTCATTTCCATATCCAGCCAGACTAAACGTCTCTGATCAATCGCCATACCTGCACACCCTTTTGCCTGATGCTTTAAGATGCGACATTGTGTCATAGTCACCCGCAATAACCTTCGAGCCCATGCCTGATACTTCTTTTCTGTTCCTTGCCCTTGTTGCGTCCAATCTCGGTATCAAACTATGGCTCAACCAGCGCCATAAGACCAATGTATTGCGTTATCAGACAGTAGTCCCTAGCGCTTTTACCGAGGTCATCAGCCTAGAAGCGCACCAAAAGGCCGCGGCCTATACCTGCGCCAAAGCCCGACTCAACCAGTGGGCGCTGCTCATTGATACGCTTTGGCTCCTTATCCTCACCCTGGGCGGTGGCATCAACGTCCTCTATGCATTTGCCGTTCAGATCTGTGGGGGCGACTCTGGGCTACTAACTGGCCTCGTCTTCCTGCTAAGCCTGGGCGTTCTGTCCGGGCTCATCGATCTACCCCTCAGCATCTATCGTCAGTTCAGCCTGGAAGCCCGTTTTGGTTTCAATCGTATGACCCCAAAGCTTTTTGTCACCGATCTACTCCGTAATGCGCTGGTGAGCCTGATCATTGCACTCCCGCTACTCTCGCTCATCCTCTGGTTGCTGGATTTGACAACACCGATGAGCTGGCTCTGGGCATGGCTAAGTTGGATGGCTTTTAATGCGCTCCTCCTATTTATATACCCAGTTGTCATTGCGCCGCTCTTCAACAAATTCACACCCATGCCGGATAGCATACACAAGCAGAAGCTGGATGCTCTGCTACAACGCTGCGGCTTTAGTGCTGCCGGCCTGTTTGTCATGGATGGATCCAAACGTTCGGCGCATGCCAACGCCTACTTCACTGGCTTTGGCAAAAACCGGCGAATCGTGCTGTTTGACACCTTAATTAACCAACTTTCTCCTGAACAGCTGGAAGCGGTGCTCGCCCATGAGATTGGTCACTATCAGTGTCAACATCTGCAAAAACGTCTGGCAATCATGGCGCTTGTTTCAGCCGGCCTACTCTGGAGTCTGTTCCAGCTACTCCATGCGCCCTGGTTCTATAACGCCCTGGGCGTGGATGCGGCCAACCCGGCAACCGCACTGGCGCTATTCAGTCTGGCAATGCCATTGTGCCTACTCCCACTTACGCCATTGAGTAACGCGCTGTCACGCAAACACGAATACGAAGCAGATGCTTATGCCGCGCAAAACAGCAACGCACAAGAGCTGATCAATGCGCTCATCACCATGTATCGTGAAAACGCCGCGACACTGACACCCGATGCGCTCTACTCACTTTTTCACGATAGCCACCCGCCTGCGACGTTACGGATCGGCCACCTACAGGCACAAACAGGCCATCATCCATGAGCGAATCATTCATCGGACGCATCATTGCCAGCCATGGCAGACATTACGTTGCCCGGGATAACAATGGTGCATTGTGGCATTGCATTGCACGCGGCAAGAAACACGAAGTGGCCGTGAATGATCTAGTCGCTCTGACAGATCTTGGCAATTCGGGGGATATTACCCAACCCCAGGCGGTCATCGAAAAGACTGAACCCCGCAAGAATTTATTCCGTCGCTCAGATCAGTTCAAAGACAAAGCCATTGCCGCCAATGTTGATCAGGTCTGGTTTGTCGTTGCCACCGAACCTTCCTTTGACCCGGAGCTACTCTCCCGCTGCCAGGTCGCCTGTGCC